>NZ_CP011770.1:0-125000 GCF_001028705.1 Croceicoccus naphthovorans
CCGGCTTTCCCGTACGCGTTCTGGTGACGCGCGATATTGTGCTGGAGGGTGGAGCATGACCCGGCTCAAGCTCTCCGACATTACCGATGGCAAGCCCGTCAAGCTGACGATAGAGATCCCTGCGCGGCTCCATCGCCGGCTGGTCGAATATGGGGTCGTGCTCAATGGCGGCGTTTCAGAGGTGCACCCGAGCCCGCAGCTCTGATCCCACCAATGATCGAGCGCTTCGTCGCCAGTGACCGGGATTTCGCCAAGGCACGCAGAAGAACGCATGCATCATCAAGTCGATAAGTTCTGAGACTGTCCGGACTTTTTCTGGTTTCTCTTAACCAGTATTAGAAAAGAAATGTGCCAATAGGTAGAATTGCTCTGTATTCCTGTACATGATCGGCTCTACTGTCGATCGGGAATTCAGGTTCCTCGCGACCGGGTGGCGATGCTCATGTCCAGGCTCCTCGCTAAACCATCGATGCACTTGCCAACGAGTGCTTCCATCACCCGGTCGCACCTCATTTGTCGGACTATCTGTTTATAATTCCATTATAAGTTGGCCCCATCTGGCCATGCTCTTCATGCTCTGACCGCGACGATTGGAGTCGCGATCAAAGCAGAGGAGTGATCAATGAAGGAACTCGACACAATCCAGAGAGAGATCATCGATCTCGGCAGCGCATCCGAGGAGACCAAGGGCGACGCCCTGTTCGACATCGATGTGAGCGGCGGTCGTTTGTCCTATGCCACCGCATGGCTGACGACTGAACCTCGCGAGGGCGCGTGCCGGACCTGGCCGCGCCCCTTCTCCTCGTACAAACTTCATGGTCAATCCGGATCCCGAGGCTCTCGCGTGGTGCAAGGTGAGCGAACGTTTCATCTTTCTGGACATCGCGCGGGACCGCTATTTTGCGTTGGCGGACGGAGTGCAGCACGTGTTTCTCGAAAGGCTCGGCATCGAAGCCACGGTGTCCTGGCATCAGCCGCCACCACTGCGCGCCCTGCGGACTGGCTCGTCCCACAGCGTGTTTCCCATGATATTGGTGAAGGACCTTTCCGGCTGGCCGATGTGGCCGCAGCTGTCTGGTCGCAGCGCCGGATCGAACATCGCCTTGCGCGGACATCATTCCAGACGGTCCTCGTTGAACTTCGCCACCTGACCGAGCAACGCACGCAGGGCCATTCCACCAAATCCCGGTCGGGTCCCACAGTACGTGCTTTCGAGCAAGCCCGCCTTCTGCGTTCGGCCGCAGACCGCTGTCTCCCGCGTTCGATCGCGTTGAAATTACGCCTCGCCAAGCTGAGACTGCGCACGCATCTTGTTATTGGCGTGAAGGACCGGCCGTTCGGTGCCCACGCCTGGGTCCAGCATCGCGACATTGTGCTGAATGACAGCTTGGAAGAAGTTCGGCGCTACACGCCGATACTGATAATTTGAAACAGGGCCGCTTCGTGCTTGCCGTCCCGCGTCGGCGTGGCGTCCCGCCGGTCGTTCGCAGAAGCGCAAGTCCTGACGATGTTTGCGGTGACAATGCTTCATTCTGGACCAGCGATGACACTCCCGAAGCCAGTCTGGGAACGCACGGGTACCTGATCGGGTGCGTCTTCTCTGCACAAACCGCCCGAACGGTCGACGCTGTCCCGCTACCTGAATCCGAGTCCGTCCAGGCCGCCGCCAAGCGGCTTGTTCGGAATTATTGGGGTGCCTACGTCGCGATCCTGCCTGATCCGGGGCGCCGCACTCTTGCGTTGCTGGTCGATCCCTCTGGCCTGTTTCCGGTCTACCGCGGAATGAGCCAGACGCATGTGGTGTTCTCTTCCGATGCCTGTCTGGTCGGAGAAGCTGTCGGAGATCGCCTCAAGGTCGACTGGGGCGCGCTCGCGTTGTTCCTTCGTTATCCGGAATTGCGGCAGAAGCAAGCGTGCCTCGCGGGCGTGGAGGAGCTCACCCCGGGTACGCTCATGGTGACCGCCGGCGATCAGGAATCCGAGCTGCCCGTCTGGCGCGCTGCCGATTATCTTCCGCGAGGAACCGAACCTTCATTCAGCGATGCTGCCGCAGAACTGAGAGAGCTGGCAATCCGGACTTGCGCAGCATGGACAGACCGGTTCGGACCCGTGGCTGTCGCAACCTCTGGCGGGGTCGACTCTTCCTTTCTGTGCGCCGCGCTAGCCGCCGGGCACAGTGATTTTGGATGCATCACGCTGGCGACCTCTGACAGCAGCGGCGACGAAAGCGAGTATGCTCGGCTACTTGCCGAGCATCTGGGTGCGGATTTCACACGGCGGGTTTATGATACGACCTGTTACCGTCCCACCGCATGTGCCTCCGCGGGTCGTTCGCGGCCCGGTCGAAAGGGGTTTCTGACGGCGGTCGACGCCCTGCTCGCCGCGGGTTCTGCAGAGCTGGGAAAAGCCACCGTCCTAGATGGCAATGGCGGTGATAATCTCTTCTGTTTTCTCCATTCCGCAGCACCGATCGTAGACCGGGCTGCGGAACGAGGGGCCAAGGGCGGCGCTTTCGAAACTCTGCCAGACATGTGCGTGTCACAGGTTGCGATTTCCGACCATGCTGCGCGCGACCGGCAAGCGTCTGATGGGAGGCCATTCGAAACAGAATTGGCGCCAGACAGCCGATTGCTTGCCGATGCGCCATCTTGGAGGACTCACCCGTACCGTTGACGCCGTGGCATCGCCTGTCGACCTGGCGCCACCCAGGCAAACACGATCACTTCGCGCTGATCATGCGCGCGCAGCATCATGTACACGGCTTCGGTCCCGGCCAGCGCGCTTCTCTCCGCTGATGAGCCAGCCCCTGCTCGAATTCTGCCTCGGCGTCCCCACCTGGACCTGGGTGACAGGCGGTCAGAACCGTGCGCTCGCCCGCGCCGCCTTCGCGGACCTGCTTCCTCGCAGCGTTCTCGATCGCACGTCCAAGGCGGGACCCGACAGTTTCATTCGAAGTGCCTTCGACCGTCATCCGCGCCGTGCTTCGTGATCTGCTTCTCGATGGCCAACTGGCGGAACAAGGTGTGATTGATCGCGCAGCTGTCGAGCAGGCTTTCACGCTCGAAACATCGCGGCGCGGATCGCTGGTTTACCGCCTGCTCGACCTCGTCGAGGCCGAGAACTGGTCGCGCTCATGGGAGCGAGCTGCGACCATCCGAGCATCGTAGGTCCTTTCGGGCGGCGCGCCATCCATTGCAAGCCACCGTGCATATTGCCCGACCTTTGCCGGGTCGCAGTCCATCCGCTTCATCAACCAAAATTCGAACCATTCCACCGATCGCCGGTAGATTGCCTGACGGTGTGCGGGCTGCCACTTGATGTGGTCTCGTCTTCCAGGACGTAGAGTTCGATCGGTCTGCCGCCGGTACGAGTAGGTCTCGAAGACATCGAGGCCCGCTTCATATTCGCTGTCGCCGGTCTGAATCAGGATCGGCACATCGACATCATCGACATTGAGAATGAGCGACATCGGTTTCCAGAACTCTTCGGTGCCAGGCTCGAAATGGCGGTATCCCATCGCGCGTACGAAATCTGTAAAGCGCGGACCCGCGGCGAGTGGGTAAGAATACATGTCTTCGCAGCATGAGCCCATCGACGCGACCTGGAAGAGGTCCGAATTGATCAACGCCCACTGGACGGTCGATCCGCCATCGCTGAAGCCGCTGATGCCCATCCGTGCGCGATCGACCGAACCGGTATCGATGGCGAGCGAGATCGCAGTCTCGAGCGAGGATTGGACTCGGCGACGGTCAATCCAGTCTGCGCGGTTGGCGCGGGTCAGTTCCTCTTCGGTGGTCGCGCCAAGCGCCGCGGCAGAGAAGTCCGGGCGATCGAAACTGAGCACGGCGAAACCGCGGTTGGCAAGCGGATGGATGGGGACCTCGTCCCCGGTACCGCCGCGCAGGAACCCTACACTTGTATATTGCACGACGATCAGGGGATGACGTTGCCCGGCCTGGTGGTCCGGTGGCAGGACAAGATCCGCATAGCTTTCGGCCCGAAGGCGTTGCGGAACCTGAGGCGCTCAACGGTCCCGAAGGTCCTTTCTTCAAGCCGTGGATTGGGATCGTGTATGAGCCGGTCTGCTCCGGTGACGACATCGATTGCAACCAGACGGCGAGGCTGACCGAACCCTTCGCGGCCGCACAGCAATTCGCCGCCGGCCACTGTGCATCCGACCAACGCATCTTCGGTAAGCAGGATCTGGCGCGGCTGCGCCTCGCCAAGCTCCCATCGCAAAATGGCCGTCTGACTGTTTGCCCAGCCCGTCGCTTGGAGGGCGAGTAGCGCGGTTCCATCGCTCGACCACCACAGCTCGCGGATCCCTTCGCAAGCTTTTTGTTCGCAGACTATCTGATTGCCGTCAGGCCACCCGACGACAAGCCTGGTGGGGCTGATCAGCCGAGTGGGCTCGCTCGGCTCGAGCCAGGCCGCAATCCCCGAGTCATTCTCGGCATAGGCGCGGGCTCTAGCCGGGAGGCCCTCTGGCGCTTCGCCCGAGAGCAGGCGCGCTTCTTCCGAACTCGCGACCCACACTTCGCCATCCGCCAGCGACACGTAGCTATAGTGCGTTTCAAGCTGTCCGGTCGGGATTGGCCGATCGGCGAATTGCGGCGAGAAACGCTCGTCGAACAAAAATCCTTCGGCCGCTTCGCGTGCGATAGCCTCTGACTGGATGCGTATGCCGGGACGCGTCGCGACTATCAGTGCAGTTCCGTCGTTCGTCCATGCGAAACTATCGACATTATCGGGAAGGGCGGTTGCCTGTCGCGGTGGTACCGTTCGGTCAGGATCGACCAGCCATACCTGGGTCGAACCGTTCAACCTCTTGAGATAGCCGATCCGGGAGCCGTCCGAAGACCAGCGGGGCGGGTTGGGCCTGTCCCATCCGGCCATAATCGCGGGAAAGTCGCGCAATCGGAAATCATCGCGGATGAATTCGCCGCCCCGGTCGACCTCGACGGCGGCACCGCTTCCGTCCATCGCCGCAATCATAAGCCTCTGGCAGTAGACGTTGGCTTCCGGATTTGCGCGTTTTACGACGAAAGCGATGTGCTCGCCGTCGGGCGCTACGCCGATGGCCCGCGCAGCGCCGACCGGATTGGCGCGTCCGATGTCCGCCATCCTGACCTGGTCATCGAGCGTAAAGGCCCGCTGGCCAATGCCCGATAGACCCTCCGCCTCTTCGAAACCTGCACACGGATCCTCTTGCGGCGGCGGCAGGTCCACGTGCGGAACGATGGATTGGGACAGCGCTGCAGCGAGTGCCAGCGACATCACCAGTGCCTCCGGATTCCGAATGCGACAAACCGTCCGATCGGGGAGTAGTTCGTCGAATCAAAAGGCGTATCGGTCGGGCCCGTCTGTCCAATGATCTCGGGTTCGTCATCGAACACGTTTTGCACGGTCAGCGACAGTGTGAGTCCGGGGTTGCGTCCTTCGCCACCGATCACATCGTAGCTCACGCCAAGATCGAGTGTGGCGCTTGGCGACAGACGTTCCGCCACGCCGAAACGTGGATCTTCCAGTGCTCCTATATAATTGACTGCCGCATTGGCCTTGAAAGTGCCGGCTTCGAAGCGGGCCACGCCGCGTGCGCGGTATTGCGGCGGATTAAAAATCGTCCCGGCGAGCTGAACCTGCGGTAGGTCGGAATTCAGGCGCTGGTTGCTGTCGAGCCAGCTGCCAGCGACTTCCAGACCCAGTCTGCGCTGATTGCCGAGGTCGTGGTCCCACGAAATCCGCGCATCGATCCCTTCGACTGCCCAGACGGCGACATTGCGATTGCGGTTGTCGATGAAGGCTACGACATTGGCCGGATCATAAGGCGAGCCGGAAAAATTTTCGAGGCCGAACAAAGAATTGTCGATCAGCCCGGAAAAGATTGCGGGATCGGGCGAGAAATCGATCAGGCTTGCATAACCCGGATCGCGAAAACCGGCGACAACCGATCCCGCAATCGGGCGAACCACCCGGTCGCGATAGCGAATGTCATACCAGGTGGCCGATACGAGCAAACCCGGCACTGACGGCGGACGATATTCGAAACCGGCT
Source organism: Croceicoccus naphthovorans (assembly GCF_001028705.1). Lineage (NCBI taxonomy): Bacteria > Pseudomonadati > Pseudomonadota > Alphaproteobacteria > Sphingomonadales > Erythrobacteraceae > Croceicoccus > Croceicoccus naphthovorans. Next base: position 6,055 of record NZ_CP011770.1, read on the forward strand.
GTCCAGCTGTGCGCGCGTTCCGAGGTGACATCCGGGTTGCCGCCGCTTGCTATAAAGACGGTTTCCGGAGCCGTACCCGCGCCGAAGATCGACGCTGGCAGCACGATGGTCTGGTACGGAATGAACCTCTGGTAAAGCGTTGGAGCCTTGAACGATCTCGCCCAGCTTCCCCGCAGGGTCAAGCCGGGGACGGGTGCGTAGACCAAGCCCATGCGCGGCGTGGTCTGGCTGTCGAGACCGGGATAGCTTTCGTGCCGTGCGGCCAGCGAGAGGCCTAGCTCGTCGATACCTCCAATCGCATTGCGCGACGACACCAACGGGAGGAACAGCTCCCCATAGGCAAAGCGGGCCCGCTGCGTTTCGTCGAAAGCGATAACGAGATTGCCGCCTTCCGAGCGGGAGAAATCGAGCGAATTATCGCGCAAGCCAGCACCAATTGCGAGGCGCGCATCGCCTCCCGGCAACGAAAAGAGTGGCCCTTCCGCACCTGCTTCGAGCGATAGCACCTCGTTGCAGAAGCAGCCTTCGGTCACGCTTGTCGGGGCGGACGGCCGTGTAAACGTAGTGCGGTAGCGCGTCCTGTCGCGTCCAAAAACGCCGAGCACAGACAGCTGCCACGAAGCTCCGATATCGACCCTGAGCGACGGTGCGAGCGTATAGGATTCGACCACTGGATCCGCGGTCTGACGGAGCGTGGAAGACCCGGTGATGCGAACCGAACTGCGCCGCGAATAAAGTGCATCGACGCTTGCCTCGATACCGGGTGATATTTCGTGATGTCCGGAAAGCGTGACGGCATGCCGTTCCTGCGACGGAAACAGCGTGGTCTCGGGGTCGAGCGCGGCCGCATAAGATCGCTGGCCCGCCTCGATATCGGAGTTGTTGGTGAAATCGTAGGCGAGGAAAAATCCGCCGCCATCCCACCGGCTTCCACCGACGATATCGGCCTGCTGGCGAAAATATCCGCCACCGGTGCTCGCGCCGATCTGCGCCGATGTTTCCACGCCTTCGAAATCACGGCGCAGGATTACATTGACCACGCCGGCGACAGCGTCGGACCCGTATAGCGCCGACGCGCCGTCCGGGACGACCTCGATCCGGTCTACCGCCGCGAGCGGGATTGCCGAAATATCGACCCCTGCGAAGGCGGAATCGTACGGAAGGCGATGGCCATTGAGGAGCGTAAGTGTCGCATCGGGACCCAGACCGCGCAGGTTCGGAGTGGCCGCAGAGTTCACGTTGCTGTTGATGAGCCCGGCACCCGAACCCACTCCGGGGTTCTGACCGCCCGAGAAATTCTGGGGTAGGCTGCGGATCGCTTCACCCAGATCCACCTGGCCAGCCTCGACGATCGTCTCGCGATCAAGCTCGATGACTTCACCGACAACCCGTGCGCCTCGGATTCGCGTTCCCGTGACAACGATCGCAGAACTTTCGTCGTCCAAAGCCGTATCGCCAACCTCGGCAGCGTCATCTTGTGCCTGTTCGCCTGGACTGTCTTGGGCGAAAAGAGGAGGAGCGGCACTTGCGAATGCTGTCCCGGTTAGAAGGACGAAAAGTGTGCGATTTCTCAATGACATTGGGGTCTCCCTGTTCTGGCGCGGTCGGGCCGCTACAGGGAATGACGCTCACTTTTTCGAACACCTTAGTTTCATTTGAAATTAAAGTTTGGGGGGTCTTTTTGTGCCGGGTGGTTGCAGTCACCAACTGTGACCCAGCGCTTGGCGCAAATGCGCTAGAGCTTTCATCATATGATAGTCGACCGTGGGCAGCGCGATGCCTAGCTCGAGATGTATCTGACGGTAGGATTTCTTCTCGATGCGATTCATCGCGAAGATACGCGCGGTCTTTTGCGGGAGCTCCGCGAGCGCGATTTCCAGCACGTGCCGGGCTTCACGAACGTGCACGGCATCTTCCTGCGCGGCGCGGCTTGGCGCATCTGCGTTCTCCAGAAGTGGCTGGGTCCTGACGCGGCACTTTTGCCGCCGCGCCTCGTCCACCAGCAAGTTGAATGCAATCCGCCTCAGAAAGCCTGCAGGATTAACGAGTTCCGTTAGCTGCTTGCTGGTCGCTGCACGCAGAAACACGTCCTGTGCCAGGTCGCGGGCGCGTTCGGAGCCCACGCGGCGCGCAAGATAGGCGATCAGTCCAGCCCGTTCCTCGCGGTAGAGGGCGTCGAGTGTACGGCGGCGGTCGACCGTTCGGCTTACTTTTGCAGAGCAATATGCGGGACCCACGCACTGGGGAGCTTGGTGCCGGATTTCGGCGACAGCTTGAGTCATGCTTCGAACTTGGAGGCGACCGCCACCTGAGTTCGCCATGGCGAACTGGTGCGGGTTCCAGGTCTGTGCCGCCGTCCGGGGCCTGATTTACGCCCCTTGATCGGTTCGGCCGCCGGGCCTGCGACGGACCGGCGTGCATGATGTCCGGCGGAAATATCCACGCGGACGGTGCCAGAATATCAATCCGCGCGCAGTCAATCTGCCCAACATAGGAGTGGCTGGCAAGAGGTAAGTAGAGCCATTTTGGACCCGCTTTTGGCGGCCAGCATCATCTTCCAAAAAAATGCTCCGGTCTCGGGGAGCGCCTGATCAAATATGCCCAATATTGGGGAAGTGGATACCTTGGTCTTGGAATGTCGGCGCGGTGCTGGCGCCACTAGCCCAATCGGCGAGAAAGGAGGTGCTTCATGGCTCGACCATTCGACAGCAACGACCGGACCGCCGGATACGACTTTTCGGATTTCGCGCAGGAATTCTTGCGCCGCAATTCCGCTTACCGGCAACAATACGCCCGGATCGCCGGCGCAAGCGGCTTCGACGCGCAATCCCCAGCTTGCCGCCGAATGGCGCGTTCATGGGGCCTTGAATTTCCCGATTGATCCCGACCTTTCGGCTCGCAGCGATCCGGCGATCTGGCGAGCTGAGGAAAACCCCAATGTTGTAATTCTCAGCGGTAGCGGCGGAGTCAAGGCGGCGCGCGCAGCGTGCGACCTGATCGCCAAACGAGCGAGCAATGCGGGAGATCATCTGGTCCTCGCCGATACTGGCGCTCGTCACCGGCTGCTCGTTATGGCCTCAGCCCGGTTGGGTGGAGACAATTATCTGATCCCTCAAGACCAGTCGGTTCCGATCAGGCTAGCGGCGCTCGATGCGTTTCACCGCTGCGTTGCTGGCTCCGCTGTGCCCACCAAGCGATACCCCTTACGGCCCACCACCTATCAGTCCAGACGCCTCCACTTGCTGCTCGCCATACTCGATAATCAGGCCAGAGCGCCTGAGGGTGTCACCCTCCGAGAGATTGCGGGAACCCTCGTCTATCGCGGATTATCCGCGCAACGCGCCATAGACTGGAAATCGTCATCGCAACGCCGACAGACCCAGCGTCTTGTCGCCGAAGCACGGAAGATGGCGTCGCACGGCTATCTCGACCTGCTTCGTCAAAGCCGGTTCCGACCTTTTCAAACGCACTGAATGCACTATGGTTTTTCCTTGGGCAAGCCGCTGAATTTTGTGGCGCGCCCGGATTGGAACCAGACCTTCAGGGTCGCAACTGCAACTGCCGGAACAGGTGGAATGGAACCGTCTGATCAGGCACCGAGCAGGCGGTCGGGTGGCGGCGTGTTGGATTGCGTGCTGCCGATCGAACGGCAGGTCTATGTACGCATATCTCGCGGAGGAATTCGCAACTGAGCTTATCAATGTTCGTTCGGACACTGAACTCGATGGCGCCCTTAAACAGGTTTCCCGGCGCCTTGGCTTCGACCACTTCGCACTTAGCCTGGAGATGCGTTCGACATCGTGCGAGGCACCGGGCTTGCTATTGCACGACTATCCCGACGAATGGGCGAAAGTCTATATCGCCTTCGACCTCGCAGGGCAGGATCCGGTGCGAAGAGCCTGCGACAAGACCATCATCGGTTTCGCCTGGGACTGGATTGACGAACTCGTCCCTCTCACGCGCGGCGACCGTCAGATGCTCAATGTTGGCCGGGAATGCGGAATTGGCAATGGCTATACCGTTCCGCGGCACTTACCCGGGATAGGGCGCGGTACCTGCACCTTTGCTGTTCGACCCGATCGAGAACTGCCCCGACGGCGTTTCGCCGTCGCGGAAGTGATCGGGACGCTGGCTTTGAGCTGTGCACTGGGACTGAGCTCAGAAAGACTCGATGAGAAGGTTCCCTCCCTGACCGATCGGCAGCGGGAGTGTCTGCTCTGGGTTGCAAGAGGGAAGACTGCAGCTGAAACGGCCATGATTCTCGAAATCAGCACCGAAACCGTCATTCAGCATCTCAAGATGGCCCGCGAACGCTACCAGGTCCATTGTAAGCAGTCCCTCGTCGTCGCGGCGCTGTTCGACGGGTTGATCGGGTTTGCCGACATCATCCGTTGGCGCGACGTCGGATAGACGCACCAGATGCGTCGAAACGTTTCAGTTAATCGACCTCAGCTTCGTCGATTAAACTCGAGCATGCAGTGTTACGGTGCAGGCATCTCTCTGCGTCGCCAGATCAGAATATGCCGAATTCCTTATTCAACCGCTTCTTCAACACAATCACACCATCGAGCCAAGGTCCGATCCCACGCTAGGGTAGGCCGAAACCATTTTCTTGAGATCGCTTGTTGTCAGTCCAAGTCGGACGGCCAAACCGAAGAAATTGATGATCTCGCCATGCTCCGGTCCGAGCAAATGAGCGCCCAGGATAGTGTCGCATTCGTTATCGATTATGACCTTGGTTGCAGCGCAGCTTTCGCCAACGCGAAGGTTGGAATACCAGTCGCCGGTGTCATTTTCGACGACGCGGATATCATGTCTGGCCTCTCGTGCTTCCTCTTCGAGCATGCCAACACGGCTGAGCTCTGGTACCGTAAATACAGCGCTCGGTACGCCTGCATAATCCGGCTTTGTCCGATTGCCGTTGAGCATATTGGACGCAGCTACCTTGCCCTCGAAAACTGCGACAGGCGTAAGCGGCGCGCCTTGCGTGTCGGCCGCGTCGCCGGCAGCATAGATCTTGGGGTTGGAGGTGCTTTGCAGGTAGGCGTTGACCTCAACGCCCTTGTCACCTGCCTCGACATTGGCTGCGGCCAGGTCAAGCCGGCCAATTGCCGGGACGCGGCCCGCGCCGTGGACGACGAGATCGGCGCGCAAATCTTTCGTGCCGCTGTCAGTTTCTACCGTGACAAGAAAACCCGTCCCGTCCTTCTCGATCGCTTTGAGTGACGTGCGTCGTCGCAGTTGGACGCCGACTTCCTCGCCCCGCGCAACGAGTCTTTCGACAAGATCGGCATCGAAACCCTTGAGCGGTCTCTCGCCACGGTCGATGATGCACACCTTGCTGCCCGCGCGTGCTGCGATATGGCCAAACTCGAACGAGATGAAGCCGCCGCCGATGAACAGGATGCGTTCGGGCAGCGCATCGAGCCGCATGAACTCGGTGCTGTCGGTAAGGTGTTCGGAGCCGGGAACATCTATCGTCCGCGGCTTGGCACCCGTTGCGATCAGGAAATGGTTTGCCTGAAACTGCCCCTCGCCGTCGATTTCGACGGTATCTTCGCCGACGAAGCGCGCTTTCCCGTGAAGGGTAGTGACGCCGTTGCTCTCCAGACCGTTTTCGATCCGACCGGGCATTTTGTCGGTGAACGTCTGCGTGAAGGCGACCAGATCGGGCCAGTTGATGGCGATGTCGTTCGGTTCGATGCCCTTGCCGTGCATGAGCCGCGCTGCGTCGATGATTTCCGCCCCGCGGCGGAGCATTTTCTTCGGATCGCAGCCGCGCAGGGCGCAGGTGCCGCCATAAGGCAGTTCGTCGACTACCGCGACCGACCAACCGGCTGAGGCGCATTTGTTGGCGGCATTTACGGCCGCCATACCAACACCCAGCACTATAAGATCGAAGTTTCGCGTACTCATCTCACCGCCCTCCGCAACATGTGGCGCCCTTGCGATCGGCACGCGTTTCCTGGATCGGCGGGCAGGGGATGGTGCCGAATGAGCAGAAGACACAGCAATCGCCCGCATTGGGGCGGAGTTTCACACCGCAACCATTGCAATCGTAGAAAAACCAGCAGGCATCCGTCGGCATTCTTTCGAGCTTTTTGTACCCGCAAGTAGGGCATGTGATCTCGGACTTCAGTTTGATCATAGCGCGCTCTCTGAAAGGATCGCCGGATATCCGGCCTCGGTCGACGCCGCGGCGATCGCGCTTGTGGTTGTTCGCTCAGGATCGAACTGCGCAGTCGCCGTCCTGGTCTCGTAATCGATAGTCACCTCGTGCACGCCTGCCACGCCTTCCATCGCGCGCCGAACCGTTATCGGGCAGGTCGCGCAGGTCATATTCTCGACCGCAAAACTTGCCGATTGCAGATGCGCGGAATTTTGTTGAACCCGTTCGTCGGAGTTTGGCGGAAACAAGGTCGCTGCCCAGATACCCGCTCCGGCCAGTCCCAGTATCGCAACTGCGACGATCATCGTCTTCTTCATCTTTCGAACTCCTAGCCCGTCTTATTCACGGGGTTGGCTACGAAGGGTGGCGGAGTGGCATAAGCCTCTGATCTGAATTAGGAACTGGGTGTCTACACCGGCCTGCTGCAGGGCAGAAAATGCCACAGGCCACACCCGCCATGAACGACGATATCGCAAGCCCCTTCCGATTCCCAGCGGTCGACCGCCAAGAAAGTCACAGCCGCGTTCGACGGTGGTCGGCTCACTTCGGACGGCGGCGTTCTGTTGCTGTCGCAGGCCGAGCGGCGATGGGTATCTGCCAGCGGCTTGCGACTTGCATTGCCGATCCGCGCGATCCTGCGCGGGTGATCCATCGCCTCGACGACATCCTGCGTGCCCGCGTGTTCGCGATCGCCTGCGGCTATGAGGATGCCGACGATCTCGATGCCCTGCGCGACGATCCGGGCTTCCGCCTGGCCTGGGCAAGCTGCCGGGATCGGGCGCGGGGCTGGCCAGCCAACCGACGATGAGCCGGTGGGAGAATGCACGATCACGCGCGAGTTGGCGAAGATGCTGGCCGCGATGATCGACATTACTGCGCCAGCTATCCGGCCCCGCCGGCGGCGGTGACGCTGGATATCGATGATACCTGCGATGTCGTCCATGGCTATCAGCAGTTGTCGTTCTGGAATGGTCATCATGGCGAGCGTTGCTTCCTGCCGATCCATGTCTACGACACCGCCACTGGCCGCCGGTGGCGATGCTGCTGCGCACCGGCAAGACACCGTCTGGTGTTGAAGCTGCCGGTCACATCCGGCGCCTCGTGCGCCACATCCGCCGGCAATGGCCCGAAACGCACATCACCATCCGCGGCGACGGGCACTATGGCGGCCCGAGGTCATGGCCGTCTGCGAGGGTTGCGGCGTCGACTACGTGTTTCGGCCTGCCGACCAACGCCGTGCTACGCGCCGATCCCGAAATCGTCGTTGCCGCCGATGCCTGTGCGGTCAAACGCGCTCAGCGCCAGTACCCGGTCCTGCGCACCTATGCCGAGACCCGCTACGGGCCAAAAGCTGGAAGTGCCAGCGCCGCGTCGTCGCCCGGATCGAGGCCAGTACGATGGGCATGGACATCCGCTATGTCGTCACTTCGCTGACCGAAGGCTCGGCCGAGCACATCTATGATACGCTCTACCTGCGCGCGCGGTCAGGCCGAAAACCTGATCAAGCTGCACAAGACCCAGCTGGCCACGATCGCACCTCGTGCCGCTCTCCCAACGCCAATCAGATGCGCCTCATCCTGCACACCGCCGCATACTGGCTCTGTGGCGCATTCAGCAGGAAATCCCAAGCAGCCTCGCTCGCGACCGCCGAGTTCGCAACGTTGCGCCTCAGGCTGCTCAAGGTCGCTGCCCGCCGTCAGTTGAGAGCGCCACTCGCATCCGTGTCGCCTTCGCGTCAGGCCTGTCCGATGCCTCCGTTTGGAAAGCCATCGCCACAATCTCAGGCCTGCACCTACTTAGGCGGTGCGGCTGTGCGCCGAACTCCGAGCTCCATTCCATCAACCTCGAAAAGCCCATTGATCCTGACGCGGTGAAAAATGCCGTCGAAGACGCTCGCCCGGACTACGCCGCCAACGTCAGATCAAGGCCCATCCACTTCGCTGCTGCGGCCTCATGAATAAACCGGGCTAGTAGAATTGCGGCGCCCACCACTCGACCGTGGACGAGGCAGCGACCAATACGGTCGCCAGCCACAGGGAGCTTTTGACGAGCAGGTTTGCTCCGGGCCGCGCGCAATATGTTCCGTCTTCGCAGGTTCGGCTTGCCGAAAATAGACGTGCCGGAATCCAAGGGCCAAAAAGACAACCGCAATGGCGATAAATACCCATTTGTACGGTTCGAGCGCAGTGAGATTGCCGATCCACGCGCCGCTGATGCAAGGCTCAGCAATAACAGCGGGCAATACAGCAGGACGAGGCGAGTATCGGCGCGAGCGGTCCCGCGCTCGCCCATAAGCGCTGCGCGTTCTTGTGCATTTGATCGACCATGGAAACCAATGTACTCCCTGTGTAACTACAGGTTCAAGCACTAATTGGCATATGGTCATGACAGCATCGCAAGTGATCAAACGGGGAGAACTGGCCAGACGGTCGGGCTGCAACCTTGAGACAATCCGCTACTACGAGAACATCGGTCTGCTTCAGCCTCCGAGCGTACGGCAAGCGGGCACAGGCTCTATCACCGGCGACCAGGCGCGGCTCGGCTTTATCTTGCGCAGGCCGCGATCTGGGTTTTTCGATCGAGGAGCTCAAAAGCCTGCCTCAGCCTCGTTGATTCGCACCCCTACAGCTGCGGCGAGGTTCGGGATCTGACAATAACCATCTGGCCAGCGTGCGAGCTAAAATTGCTGATTTGACTAGGTTGGAGCGCACGCTAGCCGATGTATCAGCCCGCTGCGAAGGCGGTGATGTTCCGGAATGCCCCATCATAGATACGCTCTTTGGTCGTGGTCCTGGCGCCGATAGTGACGCAATGCGTCGGAACGGGTGCGCGTCTTGAAGCTATTTCGATCGAAGCCGGATGCGACGAGGCGAGGAACGAATATGCGCCCTGTCCGTCCCTCACTACAGAGCCTTGTCATTTAACTTTGATAGCCTTCCATGCCGACCACCATTCTGATTGTCGAAGACGAATTCCTCATAGCTGTCGAAATGGAGGCGGTGGTTCACGATCTCGGTCATGAATCCGCAGGCATAGCCGACGACATGCAATCGGCATTGGCAAAGGCTTCAGACGCGATCGATGTGGCGCTCGTCGATGTCAATCTGGCCGATGAGCCACTGGTCGAGGATCGGCGAGAAGCTTGCTGCGGATTTCGGGATCGAGGTTATTTTCGTAACCGCCAATCCCGCACAACTCGGCGAAGGGGTGAGCGGAACGCTGGGCGCGCTGGAAAAACCGGTCGATCTTAGCATTCTCAAGCAGGTTCTCGACTATGTCATTGCGGTCCGGAAGGGCGAAAAATCGATCCGCCAGCCCGTCTTAGGCTCTTCTTTAACTAGGCTCCTGCAACCTGCTTTTTCGGACATCCATGACGAGTTCAACGCCATCGTCATGCCAGGTTCTCTCGTAATTGCCTCCTAGCTGTTGCTTCACGGCCAACTCGATGAGGCGACTTCCGAAACCCGTTTGAGGCTCACTCGCCTTGTCGATGTGAGCTCCGTGTTCCCTCCAGCGGAAGCGGACCATCTCGTCCTCGGTTGAAAGGTCCAGCGAAATCCTTCCCTCGGGATTGGACAGAGCTCCGTACTTCATCGCGTTGGTAGCCAGCTCGTGGAACACCAATGCAACCGGCGTGGCGGCGCGGCTTTCGACCGCGATATCGGGGCCGGAAATAGCAATCCTTCTTTCGGAAAAGGCAGGATAGGTCTCGAAGATCGTCGCAAGCAGCGTGGCGAGGGTCACTTCCTTGCCCTCGGGCTGGGACTTTTCGCTGTGGGGCCGGACGAATTCGTGCGCGCGCCCCAGCGCGAAATCCGGCCCAGCAGGTCGCGCGACGCTTCACCGAACGCTTCATTTGCGCGCGCTGTCAGGCTGATCAAACCGGAAACAATCGCGAAGATGTTCTTGATGCGATGGCTGAGCTCTTGACTCAGGATTTCGTTTTGGAGGCGGTGCGCTTCTGCTCGTCGATATCCGTACAAGTGCCGATCCAGCGCTGGATCTCACCCTCCTCGTTGAGGATCGGCAGCGCACGACCGATCATCCAGCGATAATCACCGCGTGATGCCTCAGGCGATATTCAACCTCGTACGGTTCGCCGGTAGCGAGGCTGTGGTTCCATTTCTTCCATGCGTCGGCCTGGTCTCCTCATGGAACATCCCGGCCCATCCTTCCGCCGTCGGTTGATCCGACAGGGACACCCGTGAATTCATACCAGCGGCATTGTAATAATCGTGGAGCCGTCGGGAAGAGTCGACCATACCATCTGCGGCATGGTGTCGGCGAGCGCATGGAAAGCAGCTCCGGCGGATTGCAGCGATGCTCTGTAGCCAGGGGCAAGACATCAGGCGCCGAAGAGGATTCGCGGCTGCCAAGCTGGAAGTTCGTGATGACTTTTGCATTCATAGCCAGCTTGTGACCTTCTCGGGATGAACAGAATCGGACCGATAGGATACCTGTCGTATCTTGTTGATTTTCAATCGCTGAAGCTCATCGCACAGGTAAGGCGGTCAGTAAACTGGCCCTGTATTGCGCCAGACGGGGCCCTCCCCAGTTCTTGGTATGTCGCTGCCTATCCGGATTTGATGAGATGCGAGCAGTCATCAAGTTCACAGGTAATCTTCATGCAGCAAAGCAGCGGTATAAATGGTGCAAACCTGGTCGATCGGCACTTCGCGCCATGTTCGAGGCGCGCAAGCGCGTGTTCGTGGATCTTCTTGGGTGGGACGTTCCGGTGCTCGACGGGACCTTTGAAATCGACCAGTTCGATACGCCCTCGGCCGCCTATCTCGTCCTCACCGGCGAAAAGTGCGAGCATCGCGCATCGGCCCGGCTCCTGCGTTCTGATGGACCTCATATCTTACGCGATCTCTTTCCGCAGCTGTGCACCGGACCTGTTCCGCAGGATGAGGCATTTCGCGAGATTACCCGATTCTGTATCGATCCCACGTTGCCGCGCGCTGATCGCCGGAGTGTCCGCAACCAGCTCGTCTCCGCACTCGCCGATTTTGCAATATCGGAAGGGATCTCTGGTTATTCGGCGGTCGCCCAGTGCCCTGGTTCCGTCAGATCGCCCAGTTCGGCTGGCGCTGCCAGCAGCTTGGACCGTGCGTTTCTATCGATGGGCAGCAGCTTGTCGCTCTTCGCATCGACATCGATCAGGATACACGCGCAACTCGCCAACGCAGGGATCTACTGCCGCAATCCTCAGCCGGAAGCCTATGGTGGTATGGAGCTGGCAGCATGACTGCGCCGAGCGAGGCGTATTGGCTCGATCAGCTGCAAGAGGATGGCTATTGCATCATTCCGCAGCTTGTCGCCGAGCAACAGATCGCCGCACTCGATGCGGACCTGGAAGCTGCGTTTGCGCAGGCGCCACTCGGCAAGGGAGACTTCTATGGGCATCGGACCAAACGGTTTGGAAGCCTCCTTCGCCGCTCGCAGGTCGCGGGCGATCTGGTCCTGCAGCCGCTAGTCCTATCGCTCGCCCGCGCAATTCTCGGCAGCGCCTGCGACCGGATACAGCTCAATGTCGCCCAGGCGATCGCGATCCATCCCGGCGAGATAGAACAGTTTCCGCATTGCGATCAGGATATGTGGGCAGGCCGCAAGGGCGATCACGAATATCTTCAACGTCATCTGGCCGCTGACCGAATTTACTCGCCTCAATGGCGCGACACGCATCTACCCCGGGACGCACAGAAAGCCTGTCGACAATCTCGAAAGTCTCGACGATCCCATAGTCGCAGTTTGCAAGCCCGGCGATGCCATCTGCTTTCTTGGCTCCACCGTCCATGGAGCGGGACCAAACCAGACCGAGGATGTCCGCCGCGGTGTCGTAATCGGCTACAGTCTCGGCTGGCTCAAACCCTACGAGAATCTCTGGCTGGCCTATCCGCCAGCAGTAGCAAAAGAGTTCTCGCCCGAACTCGCCGAACTGGCCGGTTATGCAGCACCGCCCGAACCTGGGTAATTTCGAAGGGCAATGCCCGTCGGTTCTGCTGAGCGACAAGGTGCCCGAATTCCCGCAGGCAACCGATAGTCTGCGCCCCGACCAGAAAGAAGCGGTTCGTGAGTTCGCCGAGACGCGCCGCAGCGGGCGATGAGTCCCTCACGTCCTCGAGCCTACGTATAGGCGGCTTAAAAATGCATTGCTGGAAGGGCGCTTCCGGGCCGGTGCGAAGCTCGAGGCGATGCGACTGGCTGACGATTTCGGAGTAAGCATGACGCCGGTAAGAGACAGCCTGAACCAGCTTGTCGGCGAAGGGCTGGTCGACCTCACGCCCGGCGAAGGATTTCGCGTACCGCTGCTTACCGAACAGGCCTTGCGCGACATCCTGCAAGTCAACGCGCTGCTTTTGGAGCACACTTCCGACACCGACCGCAAATCACTGGAAATCGACGAAGGATCCAACGTCACTCAGGGTGCTTATGCCGACCGATTGGCGCATGTCTTCAGAGACATCGCGGCAAACTCAGGCAATCGGTTTCGCGTACATTTGGTCGAACGCATTAGCGACAGACTCCACCCGATACGTGAACTCGAGCCGGAGATTTGGCCTGGGGCGTCGCATGCCCTTGAGCAAATTGAGCGAACAGCTCAGCAGGGGTTCGATGGCTCAACCCGGGCGGTACGCGCATATCATCAACACATCGAGGCTCTGGTACCCGCTTTGGTCGGACGTTTGAACCAGCAGACCGCCTAGCCCTCGCCAATGAGTTAGGTGGTCTCTCCACTCTCGGACAGAACCGTCGCGAGGTGATCATTCCAGGCATCGAGTGCCTGGCGCTTCTCGTCCTTCCAATCGTGGCGCTGGTAGATGCCGGCGACTCCGGCACGAGATCCGCCGACGTGGTTGAGAACGGCTTCGGTGACTTCAAACCGAACGCCAAGCCGCTTGAAAGTTCGTAGCGAGGGTTCGTCGTAGATCATGAAGGCGCCAGGCGTCGAGCGGCTCTTCGCGACGTTCCTCGATCAGGCTGTCGAGCTTCACCTTCCCCTTGGCGTATCCCGTAAAGCCCGCCCCACTAGCTGTCGCAAAGACGCGGCCTTTGCGTGGCCACTTCTCGCCGGCGAGCCTCCCGGGTCGAGCTCGGCGATTGGCAAGATCGTTGAGCGGAATGGAGTTTGGTTCTCCGTTCTTGGTCCGAGATCCGGGCAGGGTCCACAATCTTTCGCTGCGACTGGAGCTCCTGCCATTGCATCCCGGAGACTTCTTCACGGCGCTGTCCGGTCACGATCAGAAGTCTGACAATTGGACCAAAGCATCGATGACATTCCGGTGCCGCGTCCCAGATATGGCGGAGTTCCGCCATCCTTGAGCCAGCGCTCTCGTGGCTTGACCGGAGGCGGCGTTTCCATGCCCTCCATCGGACTGCGATCGATATCTCCGCGACTCACGGCCCAGCGAAACAGGCGCGCGCATAACGGCAAAGACATTTCGCCGGTTTGCCACCTGCTTGGCGGCATCTGATCGGAGAACCGATACGACGTCGATCTTCGTAATCGCTGGCAGCGCCTTCATTCCGGAATGTGGGCTTGAGGTAGAGGCGAATGGATCGTTCCACGAGGCGACCGCCATCCCTCGCGTTTGCAGGAGCGGGTGAAGAGGTCAGCGTAATTCGAGAAGGCGAGGTCGACAGCTTCCCGTCGGCGCTGCTTTTCCGCATCAACCGGATCAATGCCCTGCGCAACAATCACCAACAATCGCTCCAGCCTCCAAGCGTGCAGTAGTCGGTGTCCAGGGCGATCCATGTGATCCGATCGTGAAACGACGGGTCTTCGCTTCTCGTCCGCCCATTCGGAACTGGATTATGTAACTGATTGATCCAGCAGCTGTAATCTTGACGCCAAAGCCCTTAAGATCGGTGTCCCAAAGATAGTTTTCCTTTGGTCCAACCGGGAGCGAATCGACCGTGCGCTTGCTGATTTTTCCTGTTGCCATGCGATACCTCGTGGCCTTTTTCTGGCAATCACCGGGTAATCACGCAAGCGGAAAAAGGGGCGAATTGGAGGCAATCCTGGCGTAGATGTTTTTGGCTAAGTCGTTGTTTTTACAACATCAGCGTAGTCTAGCGTCGCCTGAATCGAAAGTACCAGACCTCATGCCCCAGGCGCCGCGCCTTCGCCTCGTACCGGGTTTCGGGCCAGCCGCCGGGGCGGGACAGAAAGTCGGCGGGTTTTTCGCACAGCCATTCGAACGTATCGGCGTGGCGCTGCATCACCATCAGCGCGTGTTCGACATAGACCGGGTGGTCGGTGCCGAAGCGGAATTCGCCGCCCGTCTTCAGCTTCGCCGCGATGATCTCGACCGGGCCGTCGTTCATCATCCGCCGCTTGGCATGGCGCGCCTTGGGCCACGGGTCGGGATGGAGCAGATAGACAAAGCTGAGCGCCCCGTCGGGAATGCGGGACAGCACCTCCAGCGCGTCGCCATGATGGATACGCACATTGGCCAGCGTGCCTTCGCGCACATGGGTCAGCGCCTGCGCCACAACCGTTGACGAAGGGTTCGGCCCCGATGAAGCCGTGATCGGGCAGCAGGTCGGCGCGAAACGCCATATGCTCGCCCCCGCCAAAGCCGATCTCGAAATGAAGCGGTTTGTCGTATCCGAACAACCGCTCCGCCGTGATCGGGCCTTCGGTGGCACCGCGATCTGCGGCAAGAGATTGTCGACCAGCTCCTGCTGCCCGGCGCGCAGGGCCTTACCCTTGGCGCGGCCATAGAGCCGGTTGAGCGTAGTCGGATCGCCTTCCTTGTGTGCCGTCATGGGAGCGGGCGGATAACGCCAGAAGGGCGGTTAGTCGAGTGGCGGCAACCCATTTCGCAAGGTCGCCCAAGGGAAACCCAGTGCGGCTATTCTTCGATAGCTTTCAGCATGGCCAGAACCTCATCGAAACTCTGCTGCACGTTCACCTGCGAATTGCCGCCGAAATGCAGGATTGCGCCGTGATCGCCCGTGCTCACATAGAGGATCCGCGAAATCTGGCAGGCAACCTGCGAGCTGTCACCGCGTTGGAAAAGCACGAACCTTTGCACTGGCCCCGTGCGCCCCGGTGATGCCATGGCCTCAACCGCGTCGGCACCATCAGTCACTGGATGCTGCCGACGATGGGCCGCCATCGCATCGTGAAGATTGGTGTAGGTGTACGGCCCGACCCGGTAATGCGTGACCTGGATCGCGGTAATGCCGTCAGGTAAGGGCGCGGAAGGGGACGCCGCCGATCGTTCACAGTGCGGACCTTTCGTCTTGCGGCCAGCCCGCTACCGACAACGCGTTGGCGCGGCGCCATTCGGTGATGCGTTTGGCATAGTGACCGACCAGATCGAAATAGGTTTCGCGGTCATTGCACGACTGCGCATGCTGGGCATTCAATTGGGCCAGCTGGTGATTATGAAGCAATTGATTGAGGTTCATCGGAAAAGCCCTTCCTGTTGCGAGCCTGACGGGGAACAGTTCGCTCAACCGCGCTGGGCGCGCGCCTGCTGCTCTACGGTCTGGCTTTCGCTTTGACGGCGCAGGTTTATCGCGCGCTTGCGCCCGCCGATGGCGTCGCTCGTGTCATAGCTATAGCGCTCGTCGGTCTTCGGTTCTGCGTTGTCCTGCAAATCGGACCGGCGGAACGGAAGTACGTCGCCTCCTGAATCGGGAATGATCGTTCCCGATCCCTTGCTGCCGTTATACCATCTGATTTTGCCGAATTGGGACACCGGGCATTCCTTCCGCGCGAAATGCAGCGCGCCGGGAATGGCCACGGCTGCGACTAATTGGCGAAAGAGAAGGAACGGCATGCGCCGGCACGCCCAGACCGTCGATTGCGACAGGTAGCTCGGTTAGAGATGGTGACGAAGCCCGCGAAATACAAGGCGACGAGCCCCCCCCATTGCAACTGTCCTACTCACCACCGCCCTGCCACCGTGCGTAGGTCATGCCAGCCCACCGCGCCCTTTCATCGAGCCAGCCGATCTATAGCGGCGCACTGATCGATCCGATTTTTCAAAGCTGTGTGTCAACTTTGTCAACTTCCAGATCGCGCGCCCGATTGCCCACCCGATTACAAAGCCGCGAATCACACGCACGAAAAAGGGCAGGCGCGCGGTGCGTGCGGGCCTGCCCCTTGCTGTATCGGTTGAGAGGAAGGCGCGGTTTACGCGGCCTGCGCCTCCGCGCCCGGATCGCGCAGCACATAGCCGCGGCCCCAGACGGTTTCGATGTAGTTGTCGCCGCCGCATGCAGTCGCCAGCTTCTTGCGCAGCTTGCAGATGAAGACGTCGATAATCTTCAGCTCTGGCTCGTCCATCCCGTTATACAGGTGATTGAGGAACATTTCCTTGGTCAGCGTGGTGCCCTTGCGAAGGCTGAGCAGCTCCAGCATCGCATATTCCTTGCCGGTCAGGTGCACGCGGGCGCCGTCGACTTCAACCGTCTTGGTGTCGAGGTTGACCGAAAGCTTGCCGGTGCGGATCACCGATTGCGAATGGCCCTTCGAACGGCGGACCACAGCGTGGATGCGGGCGACCAGTTCGTCCTTGTGGAACGGCTTGGTCACATAATCGTCCGCGCCAAAGCCGAACGAGCGAACCTTGCTATCCATTTCGGAAATGCCCGAAAGGATCAGGACCGGCGTCTGCACCTTGGCGACGCGCAGCTTCTTCAACACGTCGTACCCGTGCATGTCGGGCAGGTTCAGGTCGAGAAGGATGATGTCGTAATCGTACAGCTTGCCCAGATCGAGGCCTTCTTCGCCAAGATCGGTCTGGTACACGTTAAAGCCTTCGGTCGTGAGCATAAGCTCAATCGCCTTGGCCGTCGTCGGTTCGTCTTCGATCAAAAGGATACGCATTGTGATGCCCCCTGCTGTTTCCTGCGATCGGTTCCGCTGTGCTTCCCCCGGAACCCACGGTCAGAATCATTAACCAAAACCAGATTCGTTTAGAAAGGTTAATAAACCCTCAAGACGTTAACGATTCCAAATAGAGTCTTAATTGCAACACTTTGCTGCGGGGTTTGTGCAAGGGGCGCGGATGACAGGTTAAGAAAATGTGCAACGCGATTCGGATCAGCGGACGCCCAAGGCGCCCGCGGCTTCCTGCAACCGCCGGGTTGTCGCGGCATCGCCGCGAAAGGCGGCCAGACCGTCGGCCAGCGCAGCCCTTGCCGCCGCCTGATCGCCCAGCTGGACATGGCTGCGCATCAGCATGATCCAGCCGTCGGCGTTGCGGGGGTTTGCCTCCAGCCGCGCGGCCAGACCGTCGACCATGCCGCGGATCATGTCCTGTTGCTCAGACGCAGAGAGCGAGGAGGCCGCCTGCATCTGGTCGCGCGTGGGGCCGGGGATGCCGCCGGTGGCCACGGCGGGCCCATCGGTGGTGACGCCGCCGGTGGCGGGGGCGAACCGGGCGCTGGCAAGGCGGTCGGCCACGTCGATGTCGTTGGCCCTGGCAACGTCGGCGATCACCTGCCGCACGTCGCCCGCCCACGGGGCATCGGCGGGCGTGTCGGCCAGAAGGGCGAACCATGCCTCGATCGCTTCGGCGTGCTTGCCTTCAAGGTCCAGCGCGACGGCGCGGAAGTATCGGGCGCGGGGGTCGTCGGGATCGATGGAGAGCGCCTTGTCGAACGCGGTGCGGGCGTCTGCGGGCAGGCCTTCGCCATCCTTGCTGGCCAGCACCAGCGCCTCGCCCAGCATAGAGTGGTACTCGGCGTTGTCCGGCTCCAGCGTGGTGGCGCGCTTGAACGCGGTCGCGGCCTCGGCAAAACGGCCGGTCTGGAAGTACGACCAGCCCAGCATCTGCCAGCCCTGCGCATCGTCGGGGTTGTCGGCCAGCTTCGCCTCGAGCTGGGCGATCACCTCGCCGACCGGGGGTTGCCCGGCATCGGCGGCCTGTTCGGTCGCGGGCGCGCTGTCCTTGTTCATCACCGACCAGCCGACCGCCGCCCCGGCGAGAACCACCGCGCCCATCAACGTCAGTCGCGCGGCCCTGTTGCCCGATTGCTCTTTCACGCCAGCCCTTCCGCTAATCCCATGTCAGCATTTCCTTTACCGGCCCCGTTGCACAGGCAAAGGGCTGACGGGGATTTTTTCACGAGCCGCGCTTTATCTGAATGGAAACCGTCTGTAGGCTTTGCGCGGATCGGGCAATGGGGGACAATCAGGGGTGGCCGATACCTTTCGGGTAGCGATTGTGGGTTCCGGCCCTGCGGGAATGAGCGCGGCCAGCCGCGCGGCCGCGCTGGGCATGGATCACGTCCTGCTGGAAAAGACCGACCACCTGTCTGACACGATCTTCAAGTACCAGAAGGGCAAGCACGTGATGGCCACGCCGTCACAGCTGATCCTTCGCTCCGACCAAGAATTCGACGCGGGCAAGCGCGAGGACATCCTTGGCAAGTGGAACGCACGCACCGCCGAACTGGGCATCAACGTCAAGTACAATGCCGAGGTAAAAGCGATCCGCGGCACCGGCCCGGCCATCCCCGGCAGTGTGCAGCAGATCGTGAAGCGCAATCGCGACGGCACCAAAGACGTCAAGGAAATCCAGCGCCATGAGGGCCCGTACGAAATCGAGCTGACCAGTGGCGAAAAGGTCATGGCCGAAACCGTGATCGTCGCCATCGGCACGCAGGGCAACCCGAACCTTGTGCGCAGTCCCGGCGGCAACCTGCCGCATGTGACCTATCAGCTGGACGATCCGACCGAGGTGCTGGACGAACACGTGATTGTCGTCGGCGTGGGCGACGCGGGGATCGAAAATGCGCGCGGCCTTGCCGAAGATGCGGCGCAAGGCAACGTCGTCACCATCCTCAACCGCAAGCCAAAGAGCACGAACGTCCGCGAAAGTTTCGCCAACGCCAAGGAACCCAACGCCAAGGCGCTGGTCGAGGACGATGCCGAGGGCAAACTGACGATCCGGTACGAGACCGAGATCAAGGAAATCGAGCCCGAGTGGGCCACGCTGACCACCCGCGACGGTGAAGAACGCATCCGCTGCGACCGGATCATCGCCCGCATCGGATCGGCCCCACCGCGCGCTTTTGTCGAACAGTGCGGCATCGCCTTTACCAGCGAGGACCGGCTGGCGTTTCCGCAATTGTCGCCGGTATTCGAAACGACCGCGCCCGGTATCTTCGTAATTGGCGCTTTGGCGGGATACCCGCTGATCAAGCATTGCATGAATCAGGGCTACGACGTCGTCGAGTTCATCAACGGCAATACCGAGCTTAAGCCCGCCGACGAGCCGTTGCTGGCCGAAAAGTTCGCCGGCCTGCCCGGCGGGCGCAGCGTGGACGACTGGCTTGAGTTCCTGCGCACCAACATCTCGATCCTGAAAGAGATGAGCCCGCTGCAAATGCGCGAGTTCATGCTCGACAGCGATGTGCGCAGCTATTCGCCACGCGAAGTCGTGTTCGAGAAGAACGCGCCGGGATCGTCGCTCTTCGCGATTGCCGAGGGCAAGGTCCACGTGCAGGTCGATGCGAACGATCCATCGAAGATCGTGCCCATCGATGCCGGCACCATCTTCGGCGAAGTCGGCCTGATTTCCGGTCGTCGACGCGGGGCCACCATCGTCGCGGCAGAGCCCACGATCTGCGTCGAGATCAGCCGCAATGCCGCGCTGAAACTGATGAGCCAGGTCCCGCCCGCCAAGCGGGAGATCGAGCGGATCAGCACAGAGCGGCAGTTGCTGCAGATGTTCGGTTCGGGCCTGATGCCCGCCGACATTGCCGAGGTTGTCGACACCGCCAAGATCCGCACGGTGCCCGCAGGCACCGCAATCATCACCGAGGGCGAAGAGGGCAAGAACATCTTCGTCATCCGCGTCGGATCGATGGTGGTGGAGAAAGAGGTCGGCGGAAAGCCGGTCTTCCTCTCCTACCTTCCCGCCGGTTCCTATGTCGGTGAAATGGCCCTGATCGACGGTGGTCAGCGCACCGCCACGGTACGCGCCGCGATCAAGAGCGAGGTGATCGAGATCGACGGCGAGGCGTTCGAACGCGTCCTTTCCGCCAAGCCGCAGCTGATGGAGAAGGCCCGCGCCGAAATGGATGTGCGCCGCCGGACGAACGCGCTGATCGAATCCAAGAAGGACAGCTTTTCCGGCGTCGTCGATCTCTATTCCGAACAGGCCAAGTTCCTTGTCGCGCAAGGGCTTGGCGAAGCGACCGACGTGCTGCTGATTGACGAAAAGCTCTGCGTCGGCTGCGACAACTGCGAAAAAGCGTGTGCCGATGCGCATGAAGGCTTGAGCCGCCTCGACCGTGAGGCGGGAAAGAGCTTCGCCAGCCTCCACGTCCCGACCTCGTGCCGCCACTGCGAGCATCCGCATTGCATGGCCGACTGCCCACCCAATGCGATCCATCGCGGGCCGGATGGCGAAGTGTTCATCGACGACACCTGCATCGGCTGCGGCAATTGCCAGCGCAACTGCCCCTATGGCGTGATCCGCATGGACAAGGTGCCGCCGAAGAAACCCTCGCTGCTGTCGTGGCTGTTCTTTGGCAAAGGCCCCGGCCCCGGCGAGCCGCCGACCAAGTGGTCGAAAAAGAACATGCCCTATAACGGCGACCAAGTGCATGACGAGGCGCTGGACCGCAAGAAGGCGATCAAGTGCGACATGTGCGCCGGGATCGACGGCGGCCCCGCCTGCGTCCGCGCCTGCCCGACCGGCGCCGCAATCCGCGTCGCGCCCGACGAATTCCTGACCGTCGCCCGGCTTGATTCCGAGACGGAGGGGCTGTGATGGCAAGCGTTCCGGGTCTCGAACAAACAGAAACGGCGGCGACCGCCGATCACACCACCACGACCGACAAGCCGAAAGCCCGGTCCAGGCGTTTTCGGCGCAAGACGCGCCGCAACAAGGTGACGAGCCACGACAGTTTCCTGTCCTACAAGGGCGGACGTTGGTGGAAGATTGCGGGGCTGCTCTGCCTTGTCAGCCTGCTCGCCTATATATTCGCGCCTCTGCCCGCGCAGCATTTCGGCGGGACGTGGCTCGGCTATACGCTGGGCACCATCGGCGCGGGCCTGATCGTGTGGCTGACGCTGCTGGGCGTGCGCAAACGCGCGATGACACCGGGTACGTGGAGTCTGAAGGCCTGGACCAGCGCGCATGTTTATCTCGGCCTGTCGCTGATCGTCGTCGCCACGCTCCACACCGGGTTCGATCTTGGCTGGAACGTCCATACGCTGGCGTGGGGTCTGATGATGCTCGTCATCGCATCGGGCATGGTCGGCATCTGGTTCTACTGGGCATTGCCGCAGGCGATGTCGCAGAACCGATATGACGAGGATGGCGCGGTCACCGAAAAGCAGATGATCGAGCAATTGCGCTCGATCGACCGCCAGATCCACGACGCGGCCCAGCCTCTCTCGCCCGAGGACGCCGCTGTGGTCGACCGCAGCCTAGAGCAGGACCCGTTCGACGGATCGGTTTGGAACCGAATGACGGGCCGCTATGCCAATTGCGAAACCCGCCGCGCCGCCGCGACCTTGCGCGAGGCCCGTGCCTTCCGCCCCCGCGTTGCCGACGACCCGCTCGACCGGGTCGATGCACTGCTCTCGCGGAAAGAGGCGATGCTGGCCCGCCTGCGCCGTCACCTGCGGCTGAAATCGCTGTTGCAGGTATGGCTCTACGTCCACGTGCCGACGACTTTCGCGCTGCTTGCGGCGCTGTCGGCGCACATCGTTTCCGTGTTCTTTTACTGGTGAGGCGGGCAGCATGACCTTCATCGTCCGCCAGATCTCGCTCAAGGCCAATGGCGAGGAAATCGTCCGCTCCACGAACGTAGAGGGCGACACCCTAACCATCGGGCGCAACGCCGCCTGCGATATTCACCTGCCTGACCTCGCCGTCGATCCGCGCCATGCGCAGGCCGTGATGCGGAATGGCGAACTGTTCGTCGAATCCATCGGCCAGCAACCGTTCGAGGTGAACGGGCGCAGCGTCACGCGGCGGGCGATCGACCTGTCGCGCGGGGCGGAGCTGACCTTCGGCGGCCACCGCATAAATATCGAACGCGGCGATGGCGGACCGACTTTCACCGTCCGCCGGGTCGAGGCGATCTCCGACGTGGCCGAGGAGAAAGACCTTGGTACCGTTTACACGTTGAAGGGCCTGCTTCCCGGAAAGCGGATGTCTGCGTGGATCTTCGCCGCATTGGTCATCGTCGCATGCCTTGCATGGCCAATCGGGGCCTATCTGACCCACAGGGACGATGAAAAGCGCGGCGGTGGCTATCACGGGGATGAAATCTGGTCCTCCGGCGACCTGACCCTGGCGCACAAGGGTCTGAAGGACGATTGCCAAGCCTGCCACGTCGATGCCTTCGTCGCGGTGCGCGATCAGGCCTGCCTGACCTGTCATCAGGACGACGCGCATTCGCACATCACCGGCCTTGCCGCCAACGATGCGACGCAGCGCCTTGTCGCGGCACGCGGCGAGCCCGGCCTGTTCGGACAGTTCGAGCGCGCGGTGGCCGACGGATTCAACCGGCCCGAAGGCAGGTGTGTCGAATGTCACATCGAGCATACCGGCGCCGGTGCTATGCAGGACACCCCCCAGAAATTCTGCACCGATTGCCACGACGGGATGAAAGCGCGATTGCCGGACACCAAGCTTCCTGACGCCAGCGATTTCGGGACTGGACACCCCGAATTCCGCCCGGCCCTGATCGTAAAGCCCGGCAATCGGACTTCCGAGAAACCGGTGCTGCGCCGCATGGCGCTGACCGCCGATGCGCATGAGAACAACGGCCTTAAGTTCACCCACGCAGAGCATATGGCTAAGACCGGCGGGGTTGCGCAGATGGTCCGCCGCCGCCCCGCCGAATACGACGGTCGCGACGCGATGGAATGCGCCGACTGTCATCGCCTCGATGCCACGAAGACCCGGTTCGCGCCGGTCGAGATGGAGAATGATTGCCAGTCCTGCCACGCGTTGGGGCTGGAGATGATCGACGGCACGACCCGCACATTGCGCCACGGCGAACCCGAACTGGTCGCCGCCGACCTGCGCGCCTACTTTCGGTCGGGCAATCCGCCGCGCCCCGCCAGTCTCTCGGGCGTGGCCCGCCGCGCGCCCGGCGACGGCCCCGCACAGGCGACCGCGCGCGATTTCGCCCGCGCCGTGCAGTTTTATCCGTCCCGCGCCGATGGGGCCGTTACGCGCGTTTTCTCGAAGGGCGGGGCCTGTTTCGACTGCCACACCGTGACCCGCGACGGCCCGGCGATCACCAACGGGTTCAACATTGTGCCCGCGTCGCAAAACCCGCGCTATTTCCGCAAGGGCTGGTTCACGCACGATGCCCACGCGAAGTACGAATGCGCCGATTGTCACGTAAACGCGCTGAAGAGCAATGACGCCAGCCGCGTACTGGTCCCCGGCATTGGCGGCGATGGCGGCTGCCGCTCCTGCCACGTCGGCGGCACCGGCAATGCGCTGATACCGGTGGAGCATCCGGTCGAGAGCGACTGCGCGATGTGTCACAGCTATCACGCCGACGACGGCCCGCCGTTCAAGGCTACAAAGCCGAAGACGATTGCTAGCCGGGCAACGGTGAGGTGACGCCCGTGCTGATAGCCCAGATCACCGATATCCACCTTGGCTTCGAACCGGATTCGCCGGGCGAGTTCAATCGCCAGCGGCTGGATCGCACGCTGGACCGGTTGGCCAGCCTCGACCCGCTGCCCTCGCTTCTGCTGCTGACCGGCGACCTGATCGACCGGGGCGACGTCGATTCCTATCGCCGCCTGCGCGAAGCGCTGGAAGGTTTTCCGGTGCCGTGGCACATGGCGTTGGGCAACCACGACGACCGCGCCAACTTTGCGGAAGTTTTCCCAGAGCATACCTTCACCGAAGGATTTCTGCAGTACGAGATCACGTCGAACCCAATGCGGTTGTTGGTGCTGGATACGCTGGAAGTCGGGCGTCACGGCGGCGGGTTTTGCAATACCCGCGCCGCGTGGTTGAATGCGCGGCTTGACGAAGACGCTGACACGCCGACGATCATCGTCCAGCACCACCCGCCCTTCGAATGCGGCATCCCGTGGATGAACACCGTCCCTGAAGAACCGTGGGTCCAGCGCCTGGCCGCCTGTCTGGCCGGACGGGACAACGTCCACACGATGGTCTGCGGCCACATCCACCGCGCTTCGGCCAGCGCGTGGAACGGGCTGGAAGTCGTGACCACCCCCTCCACCGCGCCGCAAGTCGCGCTGGAATTTGCCGCTATCGATACCGACGCCCCGGACCAGCGCCCTCTGATCGTCGCCGATCCGCCCGCCTATGCACTACACTTCTGGAACGGGCGCGAACTGGTCACGCACTGGGATACGGCGGAGCATCGCACGGTCCTCGCCCGTTACGACGCGAACCTTCAACCGATGATCGCGCATATGTTCGGGGAACGCCCGCCGCGGTAATCAAGCGGGTTTTCTGGCCGTGAAGAGTATGTGCCCGGCAAAGCGCAGCTTCAGGTAATTGGCCTTGCGCACATCGATCTTCCGCAACTTCAGCGCGATATCGATGGCGGGATATACGAACCGCATCCCCGCGATCCGACGCCCGGTGATCTGCCGTACGATCATCCCCAATCCTTCCGGCCCGGGCCGCATTTCTTCAAGGGCGAACCCATTGTCGGTCAGCACCCGATAAACGCCATAAGGGGTGTAGTTGAAAATCGAATAGGAATGATAGGGCTCTAGGGCGTAGACTCATTAGCGGCGATCCATAGGCGTGTGCAGAAGAGCTTGATGGCAGCGAGGAAGTTATCGCTTCGTTTGTCGTATCTGGTGGCCAAGCCTCTGGCGTTTTTGAGTTTCCCGAAGAAACGCTCGACCAGATTACGGTAGCGATACAGGAAGCTGCTGAACGCGAAGCCTTTGCGACGATTGCGCTTGACTGGGATGTTGGCGAAGCCACCCTGCGCGGTGATCTGACTGCGAATGGCATCGCTGTCATAAGCCTTATCGGCGAGAAAGGTGGTGGCGTTCGGCACGGCGGCCAGCAGCCTCTCGGCCTCACGGCAATCGCTCGCCTGGCCTTCGGACAGATGCAGTTGGATCGGCAGGCCGCGACCATCAACCAGGGCATGGATCTTGGTTGTCAAACCGCCCCGGGAACGTCCCATGCAGCGATTTGGGTCCCCCTTTTTAGGGTCGCACCGTGCTGGTGGACCCGGATGGAAGAACTGTCGATCATGACCAACTCGCCGTCGAAGGCTTGGCTCACCGCTTCGAGAAGGCGGTCCCACACACCGGCTTTGCGCCAGCGCACGAAACGGTTGTAGCAGGTGGTATGTGGGCCATAGCGCTCGGGAATATCAGCCCAAGGACTGCCCGTGCGAAAGCGCCACAATATCCCGTCGATGACCCGCCGGTCATCCACACGCGGAACCCCGCGAGGCTTGTTCGGCAACAACGGCTCGATCACCAGCCACTCATCATCGGTCAGTTCAAATCTACGACGCGTCATCCAAAGCTCCTTCCCGAAGCCTTGAATCAACCGCGCCCGCGCCGCGCAAGTCAGTTTATGAGTTTACGGCCTAGATAAGACAGCGCCGCCACGAACGTGCCGCCGGGTTTCAGGACGCGATAGATTTCCTGCAACAAGCTGTCGGGATGGCGGACGTGTTCGAACACCTGATTGCTGTAGATCGCATCGAAATGCCCCTGGTCGAAAGGCAATTCGATACCATCGTAGGTCAGAAAATGTTCGTCGCTTCTTGTCCGCGATGCGACTTCGGGCGATTGTTCGATGTCGATGCCGACGTATGAAGCCCCGGTCGAGCGGATCAGGTCGACCGCACGCCCGTCGCCGCATCCAAGGTCGAGGACAACGCCCCCGGACACTCCCTTGCGAAACATGTCGGAAAGGCGGGCCACGCGCGCGTCGTCGGTCGGGATAGTGTGCTCGATCTCGCCGTACTCGGGGCCTTCGAATGCTGCCACAGTTTGCCTTTCTAACGCGCCCCGGCCAGCTTTTTCGTCCGCCGCCGCTGAACCGAACTGCCCAGCCCGATCGCCTCGCGGTACTTCGCCACGGTCCGCCGCGCGAGGGCGAAGCCCTTTTCCTTCAAGAGGTCGACCAACGTGTCGTCCGACAGGATCGCATCGGGCTTTTCCGCGTCGATCAGCGCTTTGATCGCAGCCTTGACCGCCTCTGCGCTGGCCGCTCCCGCCTCCCCGCTGGCTGCAACACCGGACGAGAAAAAGTACTTTAGCTCGAAGGTCCCGCGCCCGCAGTTGAGGAACTTGTTGCTGGTCACGCGGCTGACCGTCGATTCGTGCAAGTCCACCGCCTCTGCCACCTCGCGCAGGGTCAGCGGGATCAGCGCGCTGACGCCGCGGCGGAAGAACCCTTCCTGCCGCCGCACGATCTCTCGCGAGACTTTCAGGATGGTCTTCTGCCGCTGGTCCAGCGCCTTCAACAGCCAGTTCGCGTCTGCGAGCTTCTCGCCCAGCCAGCCCGCCGCGCTCTTGTCCTTGCCGCACCCGGCTTTCAGCGTGGTGTAATAGGCGCGATCGATCACCAGTCGCGGCAGGGTCTGGCGGTTCAATGAAATCGCCCAGCCGCCGCTGCCGTCACCGCCGACGAAGACATCGGGCACGACCGGGGCAGCCGCCCCGCCGCCGATGCGACAACCCGGTTTGGGGTCATAGCTGCGCAGTTCGGCGATCATGTCGGCCAGATCCTCGTCATCGACGCGGCAAAGGCGGCGCAGTTGCGGCAGGTTGCCGCGCGCAAGCAGATCGAGGTTGGCGATCAACGCCTTCATGCACGGATCGTAACGGTCAGTCTCGATCGCCTGCAGCGCAAGGCATTCGGCCAAGTCCCGCGCGCCCACGCCGGTCGGGTCGAGCGACTGCACAAGACGCAACGCCGCCTCCGCCTCGGCCAGAGAGATGCCCAGTGTTTCGGCTACCTCGCCCAGCGGGATGGTCAGATATCCGGCTTCGTCCAACTGGTCGATGATCCAGCGGGCTGCGAATTGCTGCGACGCTGTCCCGCCAGCCGCGCCGATCTGGTCGTGCAGGTATTCGGCCAGCGTCATTTCGCCAGCCGCACGCTCGCCGATGTCGGGCAGCTCGTCGCCCGATCCCGCCACGCTGCCGGAGCCGGTGTCGTAATCGCGGTCCAGCATCTCACCCGCGATATCCAATGCGGCCTCACCATCGCCGCCCTCGCCCGGAACGGCTTCGTCGGGCGCTTCCGATACGGCGGGCGCTGCCGCCTCGCCCTCTTCACGGGCAAGATCGACTAGCGGATTGTCCGCCACCGCCTCGGCAATCGCGGCTTCCAGTTCCAGGTTCGACAGCGCGAGCAGGCGGATCGCCTGCTGCAACTGCGGCGTCATCACCAGCGATTGCGACTGCCGCAGGTCGAGACGGGGACCCAGTGCCATCGGTCAGATGCGGAAGAACGCGCACATATGGATCAGAGCGTAAAGCCCTCACCCAGATAGAGCCGCCGCACATCCTCGTTCGCAACAAGGTCCGCCGGGCTACCCGCGAACAGCACTTGCCCACCATAGATGATGCAGGCGCGATCCACGATATCCAACGTTTCACGCACATTGTGATCGGTGATCAGCACGCCGATACCGCGATTCTTCAGGTCGATCACAAGATCGCGAATATCGCCGATGGACAGTGGATCGATGCCCGCGAAAGGCTCGTCCAACAGCATGATGGACGGGCTCGCCGCCAGCGCCCGCGCGATTTCGCAGCGCCGACGTTCACCGCCCGACAGGGCCATCGCCGGACTTTCGCGCAGCCGGGTCAGGCCGAATTCGTCGAGCAAGCGGTTCAGTTCCCGCTCGCGCACTTCGGCATCGGGTTCGACCAGTTCGAGCACGCAGTTGATGTTCTGTTCGACGGTCATGCCGCGAAAGATGCTGGTTTCCTGCGGCAAATAGCCAAGACCAAGAATCGCACGGCGATACATCGGCAGCTTGGTCACGTCGGTGCCGTCCATCAGGATGCGACCCGAATCGGGCTTCACCAACCCCATGATCGAATAGAAACAGGTCGTCTTGCCCGCGCCGTTGGGGCCAAGCAGACCCAGCACTTCGCCCTTGGCCACCGATAGAGAAATGTCAGTCAGGATCGCGCGCTTGTCATAGCTTTTCGCGATAGAGACCACTTCCAGCCCTCCCTGCGGAATGGGGGGCGACGCGGTCTCCGCCGGGTCGACGGCGGGATCGATGGTCGTCTCGATATCGATGACGCTTGCTCCTGCATGTTGGCGATAACGCGCAAGGACCGGGCCTGGAACCCCGCCTTTGGCGACCGCACTCATTGCGCATGCACATAGCATCTGTGAGGGCAGGATGAAGCCCCTCGTTCGATGAATTGGCAGGATTCGTGCATGGCGCGCGGCGAAATATCGGCCAAAGCGCGGAGTGGGCTTGTTCGCGAACGGCACAATCCCGAGGATTCCGACCGCTTGACGCCGGTTCGCCCTTGGTATTTACTCTGAAAAAAGAAAGCAGACAGAGGAATGCCGATGACCCCCAACGGCAATCGCCACGGACGGACTGGAACCGCGCTTCACCCCGCGCCGCGCAGGGCAGCGCAGCCGCGCGACTGGCGCAAACGGATCAGCGACAACCTCGCCTATGGATTGCTGGTCTACACCGGTCTGCAAATTTTCGTGACGATGAAGCAGCTTAAGGAATTGAGCGGCACGATGCTGCCCTACATGGCGCTGATCGTGCTGGTCGGCGGCATCATTCCCGCCGCGCGCATGCTGGAACGCCATTGGGACAAGCTGGACGACATTCACGCCTTCGATCCGGCCGAAGCGCCCCGTTTCGCGCGCGACCGGGCCATTATCTGGGCCGCCGCGATCGGGTTGCCCTTTTTGCTCGCACTGATCGCCAAGGCGCTACATTCCTTAACCTGAAACCAAAACCGGCGGGTGCTTGCCCGCCGTACACCGATCGCCTATTCCTGCCGGACTGGTTACAAATATAACGAAAGTCCCCCTTTGCCGCAGGCCAATCCATGCTGAACCAGGCAGAGGCGCTCGATCGCTGCAACGCCCTCGTCAAACACGCGCGCTCCCTTGGCGCGGATGCCGCCGACGCGGTCTTCGTCGGATCGCAGAGCGAGAACGTGAACGTCCGGCTCGGCAATCTGGAAGCGGTCGACCGCTCCGAATCCGAACATTTCGGCCTGCGCGTATTCATCGGGCAGCGCAGCGCGACCATCGGGTCCAGCGCCATCGACAGCGCGAGCCTTGACGAACTGGCCTCGCGCGCCTGTGCCATGGCCGCAATCGCGCCGGAGGACAGCTCTGCGGGGCTGGCCCCCGAAGACATGTTGATGCGCGGCGAATTGCCGGACCTGGACCTCGTGTCAGACCCGACGCCGACCGAAATGTTGCGCGAAACCGCGCTGGCGATCGAAGACGCGGCGCGTGCCGTTGGCGGCATCACCAATAGCGAGGGCGCTGGGGCCGGAACCGGCCGCAGCACAATCGCGCTGGTCACCAGCCACGGCTTTGCGGGCGCATATCGCCAGTCGCAGCACAGCCGATCTGCGGCGGTCGTCGCCGGAACGGGCAACAAGATGGAGCGCGGCTCGGAATGGCGCGTCGCGCGGCATAGCCGCCTATTGCCCGATGGCGCGGCCGTGGGCCGCCGTGCGGCGGAACGGGCCGTGGCGCGGCTCAATCCCGAATCCATGCGCAGCGGGCCGATGCCGGTCGTGTTCGATCCGCTGGTCGGGCGCAGCCTGATTGGCCACCTGATCGGCGCAATGGCCGGCCCCGCGATCGCGCGCGGCGCCAGCTTTCTTCAGGATCACGAAGGCAAGCCCGTCTTCGATACCGGCATAACCATTATCGACGAGCCATTGCGCCCGCAGGGTCTGGCCTCGCACCCCTTTGACGGAGAGGGCCTGCCCACCGCGCCGACCACGCTGATCGCCGATGGCGTGCTGACCGGCTGGCTGCTCGATGCTGCCTCCGCACGCAAGCTGGGCCGCCGCCCCACCGGCCACGCGGTGCGCTCAGGCGGGGCGGCGCCCAGCGTTTCGACATCGAACGTCGTATTGCAAGCGGGGGCGGAAAGCGTTTCGGACCTGATCGCCGATATTGCCGATGGCGTGTATATCACCGACCTGATCGGACAGGGGGTCAACGGCGTGACCGGCGATTACAGCCGTGGTGCATCGGGCTTTCGCATCGTGGGCGGAGAGATTGCCGGGCCGGTTTCGGGCATCACTATCGCGGGCAACCTGCTGCAAATGTTCGCGCACCTGCGTCCGGCCAACGACCTTGAGATGACCCACGCCGTCAACGTACCGACGCTGCGGGTGGACGGGATGACCGTTGCGGGATGCTAAGGCTGACACGTCTTCCCCGCATCCTGTTTCCGATCCTGTTCGCCTGCCTGTTTCCGGCAGGCGGCGCGATGGCGGCGGTCCCACTGACCACCGCGCCGGAGAGCACCGAACCGACCGAAGACCCAGCAACTGGGGCCGCGATAGAGACCGACCGCGATGCCGGGGCCGACAAGCGCATCGCGAATCGCATCCGCGCAATTTTTGCCGCCATCGAAGGATTGCGCACAGTAGAAGTCGATGTCCGCGAGGGCGTCGTCAGTCTCTCGGGTAGCGTCGCCTCCGCCTCTGCCGCCGATCAGGCCGAGACTATTGCCTCGCGCGTGGCAGGCGTGGTCACGGTCAACAATTCGATAGAACGCGACCTCGACGTCGGCAGCAACCTTGCGCCCACAGTGAACACGATCACGGGCGAGGCCACGCGCCTCTGGCGTTCGCTGCCCTTGCTGGCTGTCGCCTTGGCGATTGCCGCCGTGGCCATCATCCTGGCCCGCCTCCTCGCCGGGGCAAGCGGATTGTGGCAGAGGCTGACGCCCAATCCCTTCATCGCCGAACTGGTCGCCAGCGCGCTGCGGTTTATCGGGGTGCTGCTGGGCCTTTACCTGATGCTCAAGATCCTTGGCGCGACCGCCTTGCTGGGTGCGCTGCTGGGTATTGGCGGGGTGATCGGCATCGCTATCGGCTTTGCCGTGCGCGATACGATCGACAACTACATCTCGTCGGTCATGCTTTCGCTGCGTCAGCCGTTCCGCGCCAACGACCATATCGTGATCGAAGGAAACGAAGGCCGCGTCATTCGCCTGACCAGCCGCGCGACCGTGCTGATGACGCTCGACGGCAACCACTTGCGCATTCCCAACGCCACCGTCTTCAAATCCGTCATCCTCAACTACACCCGCAACCCGCAGCGCCGCTTCGCCTTCGAACTGGGGGTCGATGCCGATGACGATCCGGTAGAGGGCATGGCCGTGGGCCTTGCCGCGATGGCCGCGCTGGATTTCGTGCTGAATGACCCGGAACCCGCCGCCCGGATCGAGCAGGTCGGCGATTCGAACATCGTCCTGCAGTTCCTCGGCTGGATCGACCAGTCGGAGACGGATTTCTACAAGGCGCGGTCGCTCGCGATCCAGGCGGCTAAGACCGCCCTGGAGGCAAAAGGATTCGCCCTGCCGGAACCGATCTACCGCCTGCGCATCGATCCGCGCAGCGCGCCGATGCCGACTGCCCTCCCCGCATCGACGCCGCCTGCCGCCGCGCTGCAACGACCAAAGGCCAGCGATCCCGCCACACCGGACACCCGGCCCGAACGGCACATCGCCGACCTTGTCGATCAGGAACGCCGCCAGAGCGGCGAGCGCGACCTGCTCGATTCGAACCGCCCTATCGAATAGGGTGGGCCGGCCGGATCAGGCCGCCTTGTCGTTCTTCGCGCGCTCGATCGCTTCCAGCACGATCTGCTTAGCTTCCTCGGCCCCGCCCCAATTACCGATGCGGACCCACTTCTCGGTCTCAAGGTCCTTGTAGTGGGTGAAGAAGTGCTCGATCTGCTGCATCACGATTTCGGGTAGGTGATGCTTTTCCGAAACGTTGGTATAGTACGGGAAGGTCGAATCCACCGGCACGCAGACCAGCTTTTCGTCGCCCCCGTGTTCGTCTTCCAGGTTCAGCACCGCAATCGGGCGGGCCCGCACAACCGATCCGGGCACAAACGGGCTGCGCGCGACCACCAGGGCGTCCAGCGGGTCGCCATCGGGCGAAAGCGTATGCGGGACAAAGCCATAGTTCGCCGGATAGCGCATCGGCGTGTGCAGGATGCGGTCGACGAACAAGGCGCCCGATGCCTTGTCGAATTCGTACTTCACCGGCTCACCGCCGACGGGCACTTCGATGATGACGTTGAGGCTTTCGGGCGGATTGTCCCCGGTGGGGATCAGGTCGATGCGCATCGAATTTTATGTCCTGTATCTTCTGGCTATGCCGCATTGCAGCACGTGGGTTGTGCGTGGGCCATTAGCGCGGGCGGCGCACCGCGCCAAGGCCCGCTTTGGTATTATTGGCCCGCATTGGACGGGCGGCCCGCTTTTCAGCGCCCATGAACAACGCTAAGGCGCGCGCCATGACAGGACAGCGCATCGAAACCCCGCAGGCCATCCGCGGCACGCAAGACATCTTCGGCCCCGATGCCGAGGCGTTCGCGCACGTCGTCGAAACGTTCGAGCGTGTGCGCCGCCTCTATCGCTTTCGCCGGGTTGAAATGCCGGTGTTCGAAAAGACCAGCGTTTTCAGTCGCAGCCTTGGCGAGACGACCGATGTCGTGTCGAAAGAGATGTATTCGTTCGAGGATCGCGGCGGGGAATCGCTGACCCTGCGGCCCGAATTCACCGCCGGGTTGGCGCGCGCCTACCTGACCGACGGCTGGAAACAGTACGCACCGCTCAAGATCGCGACCCACGGCCCGCTGTTCCGGTACGAACGTCCGCAAAAAGGGCGCTATCGCCAGTTCCACCAGATCGACGCCGAAGTGATCGGCGCAGCCGAACCGCAAGCGGATGTCGAACTACTGGTGATGGCGGATCAGCTTTTGCACGAACTGGGCATCGCAGAGGGCGTGACCTTGCAAATGAACACGCTGGGCGATGGCGACAGCCGAGAGGCGTGGCGCGCGGCGTTGGTCGAGTATTTCCGCGATCACGCATCGTCGCTGTCCGAGGATTCGCAGGATCGGCTGGAGCGCAATCCGCTGCGCATCCTCGATTCGAAAGATCCGCGCGACCGGCCGTTCGTGGCCGATGGGCCGAAGATCGACGACTACCTTTCGGGAGAGGCCCAGGACTTTTTCGGCGCGGTGACCGGCGGGCTGGACGCGGCTGGCGTGGCTTGGACGCGGATGGATTCGCTGGTGCGCGGGCTCGACTATTATCGCCACACCGCATTCGAGTTCGTAACCGACCGGCTGGGCGCGCAGGGTACCGTGCTGGGCGGCGGGCGCTATGACGGGTTGATCGAGGCGCTGGGCGGGCCCGAGACACCGGCGGTCGGCTGGGCTGCCGGGATCGAGCGTCTGGCGATGCTGGTGGGCGAACGCGAAATAGATGTCACCGATGTGATCGTCGTGGTCGAAGACGATGCCGCGATGGGCGAAGGTGTTGCCGCCGTGTCGCGCCTCCGCCGCAGCGGAACCAGCGCCGAACTGTTCGCGAGCGGTTCCCCGCGCAAACGCTTCGACAAGGCGGTAAAACAAGGTGCGAAGGCGATCTATGCGCTCTCGATCCGCGACGGTCAGGTGGCCACCCGCATCAAGGCCGAGGATAACATGGCCGCCATGATCGAGACGGCACTGGCCGACTGATCCGTGCAGGTTTCCGCCACCAAGATTTCCGACGAACGCCTCGCCCAGATCGCGCAGCGCTTTTCCGAACTGGAAGCGCGGCTCGCATCGGGCACGCTGGAGGGCGATGCCTTCATCCAGGCCAGCCGCGACTATGCGGAACTGGAGCGTGTCGCGCGCGAAGCGGCAGACGTTGCCGCCATGCGCGCCGAACTGGCCGGCTTGCAGGAGATGCTGGCCGATCCCGAAATGAAGGCGATGGCCGCCGAAGACATCGCGCGGATCGAAGCCGACCTGCCCGATGCCGAACAGCGGCTCGCCATTGCGCTGCTTCCACGCGATTCCGCCGATGCGCGGCCCGCGATGCTGGAAATCCGCGCTGGGACCGGCGGGGACGAGGCCGCCCTGTTCGCCGCCGACCTGTTTCGCATGTACGAACGCTTTGCCGCCGAACAGGGCTGGAAGGTCGAGACGATCAGCGTCAACGCCAGCGACATCGGCGGTTTCAAGGAAGTGGTCGCCAACGTTTCCGGCACGGGCGTGTTCGCCAAGCTGAAGTTCGAAAGCGGCGTCCACCGCGTTCAGCGCGTACCGGTCACCGAATCGGGCGGCCGCATTCACACCAGCGCCGCCACCGTCGCCGTCCTGCCCGAACCGGACGAGGTCGACGTGCAGATCGCTGACAACGACCTGAAAATCGACATCTACCGCGCGTCAGGCGCGGGGGGGCAGCACGTCAATACAACCGACTCCGCCGTCCGCATCACCCACCTGCCCAGCGGCATCGTGGTGACGCAGCAGGACGAACGCAGCCAGCACAAGAACAAGGCCAAGGCGATGCAGGTCCTGCGCGCGCGCCTATACGAAAAGATGCGCGACGAGGCGCATGGGGCCGAGGCCGAGGCGCGCAAGGCGATGGTCGGCAGCGGCGACCGGTCCGAACGCATCCGCACCTATAACTTTCCGCAAGGCCGCGTGACCGATCACCGCATCGGCCTGACACTGCACAAGCTGCCCGAAATTCTCGAAGGCACCGGCCTTGGCGAACTGGTCGATGCGCTGATTTCCGAAGATCAGGCCGCGCGTCTTGCAGCCCAGAACGAAGCGGCCTGAGCCTTGGTGAGCGTAGCCGATACGCTGCGCAACGCCGCCCGCGCGCTGGAAGGGGTGAGTCCATCGCCCCGGCTCGATGCCGAACTGCTGATGGCGGATGCGTTGGGCACCGGCCGTTCCGAAATGTTGCTACGCCATGGACGTGACGACGTGCCCGAGGTCTTCGCTCCCCTGCTGGAGAAGCGCATGGCAGGCCAGCCGGTCGCGCAGATCATCGGGCATCAGGAATTCTACGGCCTGTCGTTCAAGGTCACGCCCGCCGTCCTGATTCCGCGCCCCGATACCGAAACGCTGATCGACGCGGCGCAGCAGGCGTTTGGCGATCGCGCCCCGACGCGTATCCTCGATTGCGGCACTGGCACGGGGGCGTTGTTGCTGGCCGCGCTCTCGATCTGGCCCGAATCAACTGGCATCGGGATCGAACGCAGCCCCGCCGCCCTTGCCGTGGCACAGGAAAACGCGGCAGAACTTGGCATGGCGGACCGCGCTGCAATGCAACCCGGCGACTGGACTGCGCCCGGATGGACGGACGATCTCGGCCCGTTCGACCTGATCCTGTCGAACCCGCCTTATGTCGAGACCGACGACCCCGACCTTGCCCCCGACGTTCGCGCCTATGAACCGCCAGAGGCGCTGTTCGCCGGGGCAGACGGGCTTGACGACTATCGCCAGCTGGTCCCGGCATTTCCTGATCTTCTCGCAAAAGACGGCATCGTGATCATCGAAATAGGCTCACGACAAGCCGATACGGTCTCCGCAATTGCCCGCGCAACGGGCCTTTCGGTCGAACTGAAGCACGACCTCGCAAACAACCCCCGCGCGCTTTTATTGCGAGATATCGCCGAATAACCGCAGCAAAAGGGGTTGGCAGCAGCGTTTTTTGCCGATAGGCCTGTAATCAGACAGGGGGGCGGACGTAGATTCCCGCAAGCCTGTCGATCCTCCCGTCCCGAATTTTCGTGGCCTGCCAAAGGCAGGGCCGATGCTGGACGGTCAGGAAGGTCTATCGCCCGCATTTGGATTTTAGGGGGGTAGCCTGAACTAGGCGGCCCGTAGCCATTGTGGCCCGGGCGTTCCGACTGAGTGGCGCGAAGGAAGTTTGACCGGCGCCGGACATAGGGAACAGTCTGACTTGAACAACAATCGTGGCAACAATCGCCGTCGCGGCCGGAACAACAACAACCGGCAGCAGGGTGGCGGTCAGCATCTCAACCGGATCGACAGCCGGGCGCGCGGCAATGCGCCCCAGCTTCTCGACAAGTATAAAAAGCTGGCCGAAGACGCACATCGCAACGGCGATCGGGTGCAGGCGGAATACTACCTGCAGTTTGCCGACCACTATTTTCGCGTGATCGCCGACGGCAAAGCCCGTCAGGACGAGCAACGGCAAAAGCGCGATGATGAGCGCAACGACGACCGCGGCGGGTCCGAGAACGATTCCGATGATTCGCAGGATAGCGACAATTCGGGCAACCGCCGTCGCCGCCATAACGAAGCGTCGGAGGAAAATCCCTTTACCCGCGACAATCGCCAGCGTCGCCAGCGCAACCAGCGCCGCGATGACGACGACCGTTCCGGCGATGACCGGGAAGAGACGGAGAAGGCCGTCGGCAACGATGGCGGGCTCGATCCACAGGCGCTGCCGCCTTCCATCGGCGATACCGAGGAAAAGCCCAAGCGTCGCGGCCGCCCTCGTAAGGCAGATACCGAAGCCAGCGGCGAAGAGGAAGCTCCGAAACGCCGTGGCCGCCCCCGCAAGGTAGAGGCCGAGGGTGAGGAAGAAGCCCCCAAGCGTCGCGGTCGCCCCCGCAAGGTGAAGGCCGAGGACGAAATGGCATCGGACGAAGACATGCCCCAGGCGGTCAACGGCTGACATCACGTTGGTGAGCGGGTAAGCGCGCCCGCATGACAACCGCACTCAGCATTTCCGGCAAGCGGCCGGGCACCTTTCTTGCAAGGGTGCCCGCGCCGCTTGCGGCGTTTCTGGCCGGGGCCGTCGCGGCCACCGGGTTCCAGCCGCTTGCGCTCTGGCCGCTGACCTTGGCGGCGTTCGCGCTGCTGATGCACTTGCTTTGCGGGGCCAGTGGGCCGAAGCGGGCGGCGCTGATCGGCTGGCTGTTCGGTGTCGGGCATTTCTGGCTGGGCAACAACTGGATTGCCACCGCCTTTACCTATCAGGCGGAAATGCCGGCATGGCTGGGCTGGGTCGCGATCTTCCTGCTTTCGCTCTATCTCGCGGTCTATCCGATGCTGGCGGGACTTGCCGCATGGGCCATCGGGCGGCGTTTGCCGGGGCCAGTGCCGTTCGTGCTGACTTTTGCGGCGACGTGGATCGTCACCGAGTGGATGCGCGGCTGGGTGTTCACCGGTTTCGCGTGGAACCCGCTGGGCATCGTGACACTGGGCGGGTTCGACCGGCCCGGGCTGGCGCTGGTTTCGCAGTTTCTGGGTACTTATGCCTTGTCGGGACTCGTCGTGCTGCTGGCCGGATGCTGGCTTGCCGCCGCCGTGCTGATCCCGGCGCGGCGGTACATAGCGGGCGGGGTGGTGCTGATCTTGCCGGTCGCGCTGATGCTCGCGCCCTTCCCGCCGCCGGGCCAGCGCGAGGGCGCGCTCGACTTCACGCTGGTTCAGCCCGACGTGCGTCAGGACGACCTGAACAACCCGCGCCATTTCGAACCGAACTTCATCAAGACCGCACGCTTGAGTGGCCAACCAACACCCGCGAACGAACGCAAATTGGTGCTCTGGCCCGAATCGGGGGTGCCGGACTATCTACGCGGCGGCTATCCCAGCCGCTATTACATCGCGACGACCTTTGCCGCCGATCCCGATCTGGCGCGAGAGCGGATTGCCGACGTCATCGGGCCGGGCGGGATGCTGCTGACGGGCACGGTCGACCTCGTCATCGATCCCGCCGCCAAGCGCGCGATCGCGGCGGAGAACGTGGTGACCGCCGTCGGACCCGATGGCGAAATCGCGGGTGGGTATGCCAAGGCGCACCTCGTCCCCTATGGCGAGTACCTGCCGATGCGCAGCCTGCTTGAGCCCATCGGCCTGTCGCGGCTGGTGGCGGGCACGCTGGACTTCCGACCCGGTCCGGGGCCGCGCACGATCGATCTTGGCCGCTGGGGCAAGGCAGGGGTACAGATCTGCTACGAGATCGTGTTCTCTGGGCAGGTCGTCGATCCCGATGTGCGGCCCGACTATATCTTCAACCCCTCGAACGATGGCTGGTTCGGTGCGTGGGGCCCGCCGCAGCATCTGGCGCAGGCCCGGCTGCGCGCAATCGAAGAGGGTTTGCCGGTCCTGCGCTCCACCACCACCGGGATCAGCGCGTTGATCGATGCGGGCGGCGTGGTTCGCGCCTCTATCCCGAAGTACGAAGCCGCCTCGATCAGCGGCAAGATACCTCCTGCGCTGGCCCCCACGCCCTTCGCACGGATGGGCAACTGGCTGGCGATGGGCTGGGCTCTGCTGCTGCTTGTCGCAGCAATGGTTGCCAGCCGCCGCCGCCGGGGTTAGAGCACATATAAAGAAAGCTTTATACCTGATCCGCCACCCGGCGGATGGCTCAATCGCACAGGCCTGATCCATGCGCTCAAACTATCTCTTCACCTCCGAATCGGTGTCGGAGGGGCATCCAGACAAGGTCTCGGACCAGATTTCGGACGCCATCGTCGACCTGATGCTGTCGAAAGATGCCGAAGCGCGCGTCGCCTGCGAAACGATGACGACAACGCAGCTTGTCGTCCTGTCGGGCGAAATCCGGTGCAAGCCGATGTACGACGAAAGCCGCGAGGACTGGGCCGAAAACGGATACTGGGCCCCCGGCGCGAAGGAAGAGATCGAGGACACGGTCCGCAACGTCGTGCGCGAAATCGGGTATGAGCAGGACGGCTTCCACTGGGAACGCCTGCGGTTCGAGAATTTCCTCCACGGCCAGTCGGCCCACATCGCGCAGGGCGTCGATTCGGACGAAGCCAGCGCCAAGGATGAAGGCGCGGGCGATCAGGGCATCATGTTCGGTTTTGCCTGCGACGAAACGCCCGACCTGATGCCCGCAACGCTGGATTACAGCCACAAGATCCTGCACCGTCTGTCGGACGACCGCCATTCGGGCAAGGCACCGTTCCTTGAACCCGACGCCAAAAGCCAGGTCACGCTGCGCTTCCGCGACGGCCAACCCGAAGCGTGCACCGCCATCGTCGTTTCCACACAGCACAAGCCGGGATACGACACGGGTGAGCGCGATGCCGAGCTGAAGAGCTATGTCAAAGGCGTGATCGCCGACATCTTGCCGCACAACCTGCTGTCGGATGAGACCGAGTATCACATCAACCCGACCGGCAGCTTCGAGATCGGCGGCCCGGACGGGGATGCGGGCCTGACCGGGCGCAAGATCATCGTCGACACCTATGGCGGTGCGGCCCCGCACGGCGGCGGCGCGTTCAGCGGCAAGGACCCGACGAAGGTGGACCGTTCGGCCGCCTATATTGCGCGCTATTTGGCGAAGAACATCGTCGCGGGCGGCTTTGCCAAGCGCTGCACGATACAGCTCTCCTACGCCATCGGCGTGTCGCACCCTCTCTCGCTCTATGTCGATACCCACGGCACCTGTGCCGATGGCGTGACCGACGAGGGGCTGGAGAACGCGATCCGGTCCATCGACAGCCTTGGTGGGTTGACCCCGCGCGGCATTCGCACCCGGCTCAACCTGAACCGCCCGATCTATCGCCCCAGCGCTGCCTACGGCCATTTCGGGCGTCCGGCGAACGACGGCTACTTCCCGTGGGAAGCGACCGATCTGGTGGACGAATTGAAGGCCGCGCTCGCCAAGTAAGGCGCCCGTCAGCTCGGGTTTTTATTTTCCTACAGGTCGGCGGCGCGATCATGGGGGCGGTTTCCCTTCGAACGGAGACCCGCCCGCCATGCCCGCCCTGCCCTACGATCCCGCGCGCCCCACGATTACCCCGCGCATCGCCGCCGAACTGATCCATCACGAGGGCATCGTGCCCGAAGCCTATCGCGATTCGGTGGGCGTCTGGACGTGGAGCGTTGGCATCACCGATGCCTCCGGCCACCGCGTGAGCCGCTATCGCGACCAGCCGCAGCCGTTGTCGCGCTGCCTCGAAATCTATCTCTGGGCCTTGCAGAACCGATACCTGCCCGCCGTGTTGGAGGCGTTCGGAACGGTTCAGCCCGAGGAGCATGAGCTGGCCGCCGCGCTGTCGTTTCACTGGAACACCGGCGCAATCCGCCGGGCCGACTGGATGCGCCTGCTTCGTGAGGGCGACCGTGATTGCGCCAAGCGCGCGATGCTCAACTGGTGCCGCCCGGCCAGCCTTGCCCTGCGCCGCAAGCGGGAACAGGCGCTGTTTTTCGACGGGCGCTGGGCAAACGACGGGACGGCGCTGATCTATTCAGTCGCCAAACCATCCTATCGCCCCAAGAAGGGCCGCCGCGTGCCGATCATAGACACACTGACCCTGCTGCTGGGCGGGGGTCCGGCGCGAGAGCCTTTGGCCGAAGCGGGAGCGTTGCAGCCTGTTCGGCCGCAAACCACCCGCCAACGCGACAACTGGTTTACCCGCCTCTTCGCCTGCTGACGAATGGCGGCGGGGGCGGTAACAGCGGAAACCATGATTCGCCGCTTTCCCACCCTCACCGCCCTGACCTTCCTTTCCGCCTGCGCAACCGTGCCGCAGGCCTCGCCGCCGCCAGCACCCGTCACGGTGCGGATCGCAGGGATCAACGACTTTCACGGCAACCTTATGCCGCTATCCTCCCCGCGAGA
Source organism: Croceicoccus naphthovorans (assembly GCF_001028705.1). Taxonomy (NCBI): domain Bacteria; kingdom Pseudomonadati; phylum Pseudomonadota; class Alphaproteobacteria; order Sphingomonadales; family Erythrobacteraceae; genus Croceicoccus; species Croceicoccus naphthovorans. Next base: position 46,811 of record NZ_CP011770.1, read on the forward strand.
GGTGCAGACGCCCGACGGGCAGGGCGTCAGCGTTCCCGTTGGCGGCGCGGCGTGGCTGGCCGGCGCCATCGCGGGCATCCGCGCACAGAACGAATATTCGATGGTGATTTCGGCCGGCGACATGATCGGGGCCAGTCCGCTCGCCTCTGCCGCTTTCCTCGACGAACCGGCAATCGGCGTGATGAACCGCATTGGCGTGGACTTCAACGCGGTCGGCAACCACGAATTCGACAAGGGCTGGCACGAGTTGAAGCGCATCGCCGAAGGCGGGTGCGAGAAGCACACCCTTCGCCAGCCTTGCGCGGTAGAGCCGGACTTTGGCGGCGCGAACTTCCCGTTCCTGTCAGCGAATGTCGTCACCGACAATGGCGAGACGCTGTTCCCCGCCTATGGCCTGAAAACGTTCGGAGAGGGCGAGAACGCAGTAACTATCGGCGTCATCGGCCTGCCGCTGCGCGACGTGCCCAATCTCGTCACGCCAAGCGGCGTCGCGGATCTGACGTTCGGGGACGAGTCCGATGCGATCAACGTCTACGTGCAGGAACTGGCCTCTCAGGGCGCGGACGCCATCGTCGTCGCGATCCATCAGGGGCTTTACAACGAACCGCAATCCGACACGAACGGCTGCGGCAATGTCGAGGGCGAGTTGCTGCCGATCCTCGGCCGTCTCGACCCGCGGGTCGATCTCGTCGTCTCGGGTCATACGCACCGCGCCTACGTCTGCGATTACGCCACAATCGACGCGACACGCCCATTCCTGGTCACCAGCGCTGGTTACGGCGCATCGCAGGTGACCGACATCGCGCTGATCATCGATCCGGCACGGAACGAAGTGACCGCAAAGACCGCGCACAACGTCACGGTGCAAAGCGAGGGCAAGGCCAAGGATGGCTCCGCCCTGCAGACCAGCGATGCGCTGCCCGAGATCACGCCCGATCCCGCCATCGCGGCCTATGTCGCGCGCTATGTCGATGCCGTGGCCGAGGTGGCGAAGCGCCCCGCAGGCAAGATTTCAGGGCAGGCTATCATCACCGACGATGACGAGGTCGAGACCGCGCTGGGCGACATGATCGCCGATGCGCAACTGGCCGCCACGCGCGAAGCCGGGGCGCAGATCGCGCTGATGAACAACGCGGGCGTGCGGGCCAGCCTCGTGCCCGCCGATGACGGTAGCCTCACCTTTGGCGACATTTATGCGGTGCAGCCCTTCGGCAATACGCTGATCACACGGACCTTTACCGGCGATCAGGTGCTGGCTTTGCTGGAACAGCAATTCGACGATGCCGCGAAGAAACAGATCCTTGCCCCCAGCGCAGGCTTCGCCTTCGCCTACGACCGATCGCGGCCAAAGGGCGACCGGATCGTCAGCGCCACGCTGAACGGCGACCCTATCAATCCGCTAAAATCCTATCGCCTGACGATGAACAGCTTCCTTGCCGCGGGCGGCGACGGGTTCACCGTTCTGACCGAAGGGACGCAGACGACGACGGGCGGCAACGACCTTGACGCGTTCGAGGCGTGGCTGAAGGCGGTGCCGCTTCGCCAGCTGCCCGAACCGGACCGCGTGACGAACCTGACACCGCGCTAGGTCAAAGCGCGGCTTCTATCGCCTTGATCAGGTCGGCATCGTCGGGCGCGGTCGTCGGTGCAAAGCGCGCGATCACCTCGCCATCACGGCCAATCAGGAATTTTTCGAAATTCCACAGCACTTCCGGGTCGGGATTGGGCGTCATTCCGAAACCGCGCAGCTTTTCGCGAAAACCCTCGGCATCACCCTGTTTTGTCGGCGCGGCCTCGACCAGCTCGGCATAAAGCGGCTGCTTCTCGGCCCCGACGACGCTCGCCTTGGCGAAAATCGGGAAGGTTACGTTAAAGCTGGTTTCACAGAACGTGGCGATTTCGGCATCGGTCCCCGGTTCCTGTGCGCCAAAGTCGTTCGCGGGAAAGCCCAGCACTTCAAAGCCCCGATCCTTGTACTTGTCGTACAGCGCCTGAAGCCCCGAATATTGCGGGGTCAGCCCGCATTGCGAGGCGACGTTGACGATCAGCAAAACCTTGCCCTTGTGCGCGGCAAAGCTGTCGGCAGAACCGTCACCGCGTGTCAGTGCGATATCCGAAATGGCCATGCATCCTCTCCCGTGGTTGCCTTAAATCAGGAAACGTAGTGCGCGGTCGTCTTGGCCGCAACTTCGTCTGCCGTCACGCCGGGTGCCAGTTCGATCAGCTTGAAAGGGCTGTCGTGATCGGGGCGCTGGAACACGGCAAGGTCGGTGACGATCATGTCGACGACGTTCTTGCCGGTCAGCGGCAGGGTGCACTCGGGGATGAACTTCGGCGCGCCCGCCTTGCTGTTGTGTTCCATCACCACGATGATCTTCTTGACGCCCGCGACAAGGTCCATCGCGCCGCCCATGCCCTTGATCATCTTGCCCGGGATCATCCAGTTGGCGATGTCGCCATTCTGGTCGACTTCCATCGCGCCCAGCACGGTCAGATCGATGTGCCCGCCACGGATCATCGCAAAACTGGCCGCGCTGTCGAAATAGGCGCTCTTGTCCAGTTCGCTGATCGTCTGCTTGCCCGCGTTGATCAGGTCGGCGTCTTCTTCGCCAGAAAAGGGGAACGGGCCGATCCCCAGCATGCCGTTTTCCGACTGTAGCGTCACGTCCATCCCATCGGGGATGTGATTCGCGACCAGCGTCGGGATGCCGATGCCAAGGTTGACGTAGAATCCGTCTTCCAGTTCCTGCGCGGCGCGGGCGGCCATTTCGTCACGAGTCCAGGGCATGGTCGATCTCCTCTTCAGGGGTTTTCTTCGGGCGTCGCCATCGGGGCGACGGGTTGGGTTGTGGGCACATCGGCCCGCGCAATCAGGGGCGGCGGCAATTCGAACCAGCCGTTGCCGAACAGCGGATCGAACGGGCTGGGCCCGTCGGAATCGCGCAGATAATCCATCAATTCGTCGAAATCGCCGCGTTGGTCGCCGATCATCGCGACGAAGCAATATTCGGACAGGGCGGCATCGCGCCTGTCCGTCTTCGATTCCGCCGGATCGCGGGTCAGCAACAGGACGTCTCGGCCCGCCGGGTCAAGCCCGCTGGCCGCCAGCGCATTGCGGACCAGCGGTGCCTCCGCCTCGTCCAGCACACTGGTCCACGCGATGGTCAGCCCCTTGCCGCGCGCCACGGCCAGCGCGGGGGCCAGCCCTTGCGGAGCGGAAAGTGTGGCGACCTGAGGGCGCAAGGCAGCAGCCCCCGGATCGAGATCGACCAGAAGCGCAGGCTGCTGCGATTCGCTACAACCGCGCACCAGCGTATCCGCGTCTTCCGCCGCCGGATCGGGCACGACCGACTGGCCCGTGCCCGCCCGGTCTGCGGCAAACATCGCGGCGGCCACGAACTGCTCGGTATAATTCGGCGCTGCTGGCGGCGTTGCAGCATCTGCCGCCGGGGCCACCGCATCCTTCTGTACTGTCACCTTGCCATCGCGCACGGCATCGCCGGTCATCACCGTCGTGGCGAGAACCGGCAAAGCCGCTGCGACGCAGCCGGACAAGGCGGCGACGGCGGGTATCAGCAAGAGCAGGCGGATGGCCCGCATCGGGTTCAGGCCGCCTCGCGCTCGCGAACGGTGCGAAACTCGATCTTTTTGTCATAGGGCGCGCCAAGGATCATGCGCTGAACATAGACGCCGGGCAGGTGAATGCAGTCGGCATCGAGCGATCCGGTCGGCACGATCTCTTCCACTTCGACAACGCAAACCTTGCCGCAGGTCGCGGCAGGCAGGTTGAAGTTGCGAGCGGTCTTGCGGAAGACAAGGTTGCCGCTTTCATCCGCCTTCCACGCCTTTACCAGCGCAAGATCGGCAAAAATGCCCTGTTCCAGAATGTAATCCTGACCGTCGAAGTTTTTCACTTCCTTACCCTCGGCCACCTGCGTGCCGACGCCGGTCTTGGTGTAGAAACCGGGAATGCCCGCGCCACCGGCGCGCATGCGCTCGGCCAGCGTGCCCTGCGGACAGAATTCGACTTCAAGCTCTCCGGCAAGGAACTGACGTTCAAATTCCTTGTTCTCGCCGACGTAGCTGCTGATCATCTTCTTGATCTGCTTGGTCCGCAGCAGCTTGCCCAGCCCTTCGTTATCGATGCCCGCGTTGTTGGACGCGACCGTCAGGCCCTTGGCCCCACTCTCCACCACTGCATCGATCAGGCGTTCGGGGATGCCGCAAAGGCCGAATCCGCCGCTGGCGATCAGCATGTCGTCCTTGATGATATCTTCCAGGGCGGTCTTGGCGTCGGGGTAGAGCTTTTTCATGTCTTTGCGGACTCCAATGCTGCAATGCGTCGGGAATTGGGCCGCTCTTAGCCGCGACTTTCCGGCCTGTCACCTGCATGTTCGAGCCGACGCAGGCACCTCTTGTCATGCCCTTCGCCCGGCCCCATGCCTATGGGATGGATAGCGATGGCATTACCCCAACGGCGTCCGCCGTTCGATCCAATGCGGATTGGCAAGGCGCGATAGACCGCGCGCGAGCCTATGCCCCTTATCTGGCGGATTTGCTGGATCGCGAACCGGAGCTGACCGCCATGTTGGCGCGTGGCGAGGGAGAAGCGGCGCTCGCCCTGACTCGATCGGCTGGCGAGGGCGCACCCGATGTGGCGAGCGCGTTGCGGCGCGAAAAGCGGGCGCTGGCGCTGGTGCTGGCCATCGGCGATCTGGCGGGGGCGTTCCCGCTGCTGATGGTGACGCGCGAACTGTCCGATTTCGCCAGCCGCGCACTGGACGCCGCCATAGGCGAGGCGCTGAGCCACCGGGTGAAGGATGCCGAGAGCCGGGGCATGACCGCGCTGGCGCTGGGCAAGCACGGCGCGGGCGAGTTGAACTATTCGTCGGACATCGACCCGATCTTGCTGTTCGACCCCGCCACCCTGCCCCGGCGCGAACGCGACGAACCGGGCGAGGCCGCGCAGATCGCCGCCCGCCGCGTCGTCCAGACGATGAGTGCGAAGACCGCCGAGGGTTACGTCTTCCGCATCGATCTTCGCCTGCGCCCGGCGAGCGAGGTTAGCCCGCTGGCGATCAGTTTCGACGGTGCTCTGACGCATTACGAAAGCTCGGCACTGGCGTGGGAACGGGCAGCGTTCATCCGCGCCAAGGCAGTAGCCGGTGACGTTGCAGCGGGCGAGAAGTTCCTCGACGCGATCGAAGCCTTCGTCTGGCGCAAGTCTCTGGATTTCGGCGCGATCTCCGAAGTGGGCCGCTTGGTCCACCGCATCCGCGACGATCACTCCGGCCCGCAATTGCCCGGCCCGCGCTTTGACGTAAAGAAAGGGCGCGGCGGCATTCGCGAAGTCGAGTTCTTTGCCCAGACGCATCAGTTGATCCACGGGGGGCGCAATCCATCGCTCCGGGTATCGGGCACACGCGCCGCGCTGGATGCACTGGCTGCCGCCGGGGTCATCGGGGCGGTCGATGCGCACGAAATGGGCGAGGCCTATGACCGGCTGCGCGTGATCGAGCACCGCTTGCAGATGGTGAACGACCGGCAGACGCACGAACTGCCTTCGGGCGAAGCGCTGGACAATGTTGCGCGGCTGGATGGGCTGGCCGACGGGGATGCGTTGATCGCGGAGCTGGAAGGTATCTGCGGCAGGGTCAGCGCCCGGTTCGACAAGCTGGTCGAGGCGCACGGCGGCAAACCGTCCATCCCCGCGCCGATCCCCGAACAGCGGCTGGAAAAGCTGGGCTTCGCCGATCCCGCCGAACTCGCTCAACGCATTGCCGGATGGGATTCCGGGCGGGTAAAATGCTTGCGGTCCGATGCGGCACGCAGGGCGTTCGGTGCGATCCGCCCGCAATTGCTGGAGGCGCTCGCCCACGCGCCGGAGCCGGAACGGGCGATCACGCGGTGGGAGCAGATGCTGGCGCGGCTTCCGTCGGCGATCAACATCTTCCACTTGCTGGAGGCGCGCCCGGCGCTGCTGGATACGCTGGCGCAGGTGCTGGCCCTTTCGCCCGCCTTGGCCGATGCGCTGGGGCGACGGGGGGACCTGCTCGACACGCTGATCGATCGAACTGCTTTCGACCTGCCGCCCGACACCGACGCACTGGTCCGCGACTTCGCCGGAGAAGGTCTGGATTACGAAGAAACGCTGGACCGCTTGCGCCGCAAGGTCGGCGACTTGCGCTTTGCGGCTGGGGTGCAACTGCTAGATAACGCGCACGATCCGCTGGCAATCGCTGCGGGGCTGTCGCGCGTGGCAGAGGCGGCGATCCGCGTCGCCTGCGATGCGGCCGCAGGCGAATTCGCGCGCAAGCATGGCAGGATCGCTGATGAGGGGCTGGTCGTCCTCGGCCTTGGGCGGTTAGGCGGCGGGGTGCTTACCCACGCGTCCGATCTCGACCTTGTCTACCTGTTCAGCGGACCTTTCGATGCGGAGAGCGATGGCGAGCGTCCGTTGGGCGCGACGCAGTATTTCAACCGTCTCGCTCAAAGGGTCAGCGCCGCGCTTTCGGTCCCGACGGCAGAGGGCGCGCTTTACGAAGTCGACACCCGCCTGCGCCCTTCCGGCACGCAGGGCCTCCTTGCCGTCAACGTCGACAGTTTTGCCAAGTATCAGGCGGAGTCGGCCTGGACGTGGGAGCACATGGCCCTCGCCCGCGCGCGGGTGCTGCGGTCGCCGCATCCGGCGGCGCGCGACACGGTGGACGGCATTTTCGAACGCACCCTATCCACCCCGCGCGACGCCGCGAAACTGCGTGAGGATGTGCTGAAAATGCGCGGCGACGTGGCGCGGCACAAACCCGCGAAGAGCCCGCTGGACATCAAGCTGGCACGCGGCGGGCTGGTCGATATCGAATTCCTCGTCCATTTCCTGCAACTGCGCGACGGCGATTGTCTCGCCCCCGATCTGAGCGTTGCGATCCGATGCCTTGCCGATCGCGGCAAAGTGCCGCCGTCCCTGCTCCAGGCCTACGAACTGATGACCCGCCTGCTGGTTCTGCTGCGGCTGGTCGCCCCCGATGCGGAGGAGCCAACGCCCGCTGCGCGCGATGTATTGGCGCGTGGCTGCCGCCAGCCGGACTGGGACGCGCTGATCACGGCCCTCGACAAGGCGCGCGGCGAAGTGGCAGGGGCTTGGAGCCAAACATTCGACGAAACGCTGGAGCTAACCCCATGAGCGCAGACAATCGCCCCGACGTCGGCGACGCCTTCCCCGATATTGCGATGACCCGATCGGATGGCGAGAACGTGTCCATCGCCGACTTCAAGGGCCAAAAGGCCGTCGTGTTTTTCTACCCCAAAGCCAGCACGCCGGGCTGCACGACCGAGGCGAAGGACTTTTCCGCCCTGCTGCCCGAATTTGCAAAGGCAGGCGTGGCAGTGCTGGGGGCAAGCAAGGATTCGCTGAAGCGGCAGCAGAACTTCATCGACAAGCAGGAACTGACCGTCCCCATCGCGTCGGACGCAGAGGAAGACGGCCTGACCGACGCGCTGGGCGTCTGGACCGAGAAGAAGAACTATGGTCGCACCTATATGGGGATCGAGCGGTCGACCTTTCTGATCGACGCCGATGGCAAGATCGCGCAAGTCTGGCGCAAGGTCCGGGTAAAGGACCATGCGGCGAAAGTGCTGGAAGCCGCAAAGGCCCTCTGAACGCCCGCATCGATGCCTGACGCCCAACCTTCGGTCGCCTCGGCGATCCGCTCCGCGCTGCTGACGGGCGATGCTCAGGCCAAGGTCATGGCAACGCGGCAGATCGCGCGCGACTGGCGGCTTGGGCGGCTGGCGTTCGTTTTCGATTGCGCAATGCCTGACGAACCGGCGCGGCCTACCTGGCCCGAACTGCTGCCACCGAACCGGATGCCGAAACGCGGCAAAGGCGGGTCCGAACGCGGTCGCATCGCGCTATGGCATGCGCTGGCGCATATCGAGTTCGTCGCCATCGACCTCGCGCTGGACATGGCAGGTCGATTCGGCGCGGAGATGGGCAAGCGATTCGTTAGCGATTTTCTGTCGGTCGCCGCGGACGAGGCGATGCATTTCGCCCTTCTGGACCGCAAATTGCGCACCTTGGGCAGCCATTACGGCGCCCTTCCCGCCCACGCTGGCCTGTGGGAAGCGGCGCATGAAACGCGGCATGACGTGGCGGCAAGGCTCGGGATCGTGCCGATGGTGCTGGAGGCGCGCGGGCTGGATGTGACGCCAGCAATGCTGGAACGCGTTACGGCGCAGGGCGACCACAACGGGGCGCGAATCCTGCAACGAATCCTTGACGACGAGATTCGCCATGTCGCGTTCGGCACCAAACACTTCGACGAACTGTGCCGTGGCAGAGACGAAATCCCGCAGGAAACGTGGCGTTTATTGCTGAAAAAACATTTCGGGGGGCGTTTGAAGCCGCCATTCAACGACTCAGCGCGCGAGGCAGCCGGTTTGTCGCGGGACTACCGCGCCGGTATTGTCTGATTAACCTTTTCGCCCTTACCCATAACTCACGAGAGCGACGGGGGGTTCCGACGATCTCTACGAAAAATTGAAGCGGCGGTGTGTGACGGACATCACCACCACCGTGCCGAGGGGGATCACCCGGCGTTTCATCGGACCTTTTTGGGGGGTCGAGGGCGCCGAGAAACGAGGTACTTGGCAATATGACGGGTTTCGCAAGGGTTTCTGAATTCAAGACCGGCCGTGGGCTGGCGTTGAGCATGATGGCAGTCGCCTCGATGGCGATGGCTCCTGCTCCGGCGTTGGCGAACACGGGTGCCGCGGCAAGCGCGGACATCAAGGCGCCGGTGCGTGAAAATATGGAAATCCCCGTCGCTGGCTCTGCGCAGAGCGACGCAAAATACAAGCAGCTTTTCGCCAGCTGGAAAAAGGTGGAAGCCAAGAACCCGGCCACTGCCGCCGCCGGTGCGGTCGCCATCCCCTCGCGGATGCCGCTTGAAACCGCCCGCTTTTCCAGCCAGTTCGGTTCGCGCATCCACCCCGTTACCGGCAAGCGCAAGAACCATGACGGCATCGACATGGCCGCGCCCAGCGGTACGCCGATCTACGCCACTGCCGACGGCAAAGTCGAAATGGCGCAGTGGTACGGCGGTTACGGCAACTTCGTCGAAATCGACCACGGCAGCGACGTCGAAACGCGCTATGGTCATATGAGCCGCATGAACGTTTCCGCCGGTCAGCCGGTTCGCAAGGGCGACCTGATTGGCTGGGTCGGCAGCACGGGTCGTTCGACGGGGCCGCACCTGCATTACGAAGTCCGCATTTCGGGTGAAGCTGTCGATCCGACCCCCTATCTTGAGGCGGCTACCTTCCAGCAGGCTTTTGCCCAGGCGACCGGCAACGGCGCGGGTGGTCCCGAATAAGCCATCAAGACGTTTGAGACGCCTTCGCAAAGGCCCGGCCCCGATGACGACGCCGGGCCTTTTGCTTTTCTGGCGCTGATTCACGCGACCGCGCGGATCGCGTCCCATTCCCGACGGACCATATCGATCCGCGATACGCCTTCGTCGGCCAGCCGCAAACGATCCTCCAGCATGCGGGCCAGCTCGCCCAACCGCGTTTCACCGAAATAGCCCGCCGTTCCGGCCAGCTTGTGCAATTGCATGGCCAGCACGTCCCATTCGGGCGCGCTTTGCCCGGCGGCAACCTCTGCCAGATCGTGCAACAGCCTGGCCTTGCGCTCGCGATAGCGGGCGGCGAGGTCGGCGCCCTCCGCCCCACCGATCATCGAAGATGCCACCGTTTCCGGTTCCGGTTTGGGCTTTGCGGGCGCCTCGGCATTGATATGCATCGTGATCGTTTCGCGCAGACGGTCCATCTGAAGCGGCTTGCCAAGGTGGCCCTGCATTCCGGCCTGACGGCAGGCGGCAATATCATCGGCAAAACAGTTCGCGGTCAGCGCCACGATGGGCAGCATGTCTGGCTCGAACCCACCCTCGCGCAACCGGCGCGTGGCCTCCAACCCGTCCATTTCCGGCATCTGCATGTCCATCAACACCAACCGATAGGGATCGCCGGAACGGTACGCGGCCTCTACCATTCGCACCGCCTCTGCCCCGTCGTTGGCAAGATCGGGGTTCACCCCCGCCCCGCGCGCCATGGCCAGCACAAGTTCCTGATTGATATCGTTGTCTTCGGCGACCAGTACGCGCGGCGGATCACCCGCCATCTGCGGCATGGCCGATGGACGCGGCAGGCACGTCTGCTCCAGTTGCGCCGACGCCTCGGCCCCTGCCGTCTCGACCTGAGATCCAGCGTCGGCCACGATCAGCGGAATACGCACGGTAAAGGTCGTGCCGTGGCCAAGCCGCGAATCGGCGGTGATCTGCCCGCCCATCAGGCGCGCCAGTTGGCTGGAGATCGCGAGGCCCAGCCCGGTGCCACCATAGCGTCGTCCGATCGAGCCGTCGGCCTGCTTGAACGGCTCGAAAATGTCCTGAAGCCGTTCGGGCGCGATGCCGATGCCCGTGTCGGACACGGCGATGGACAGCCATTCCGACCCGTCGCCTGCGGGGCGCACCCTGGCCTTGACCGCGACTTCGCCCCTTTCGGTGAACTTCACCGCATTGCCGATCAGGTTCAGCAGGATTTGGCGCAAGCGCAGCGGATCGCCGATCAGGCGATCGGGCACATTGCTATGCACATCGGACGACAGAGCGATCCCGTCCCGGCTCGCCACCGGTTGCAACAGGCTGACGCAGGTTGCGATCTTGGCGCGCAGGTCGACCGGCGCGGGGGCGATCACCAGTTTGCCCGAATCGATCTTCGACATGTCGAGAATGTCGTTCAACAGGCCCATCATCGCCTTGCCCGAATCGGCGATCAGCTGCGCGTGACGGCGCTGCGTTTCGGACAACTCGCTTTGCAATAACAGGTCGGTAAACCCGATCACCCCGTTCATCGGTGTACGGATCTCGTGGCTCATGTTGGCAAGGAACCCGGCCTTGGCCTGCGCCGCGTGCTCCGCCTTGCGCCGGGCCTCCGTCAAGTCCGCCTCCAGCCGCTTTGCCTCCGTCACGTCGCGGATCGATGCGACGATGGCGTCGGGCCGGCCTTGGTCGTCGCGCCGGACCAGAGAGAACTTACCGTCCAGCCAACGCCCGTCTGGTTCGTCCAGCTGGATTTGCAGCGCACAACTGCTCTCGAACCCTTTCCACAAAGCGCCCAGCCGCCGCGTCATCGCTTGCGCCGCCGCCCTGCCGAACAGCGCGGCCAGATCGCGCCCGATCAGGGTTTCGGGCGGCACCGCGAACATCGTCCCCGCATAGGGAGAGGCATAGCTGCACGAACCGTCCGGGGCGATCATGAACAGCGCGTCGCGCACGTTGTCCGTGATCGTCTTGATGCGCCGGTCACGCTCGGCCAGTTCGGCCTCCGCTTCGCGCGAGGACGTCACGTCCATGTTGATGCCGATGAAACCGACCAGCGCGCCCTCTGCATCGAATTGCGGCGCAGCAGCGGATCGAACCCAGACGACGACGCCGTCGGGCCGCCGCCACCGAAACTCGCTTTCGAACCGGCGACGCTCTGCCACCGATGCCTGCCAGTCGTAGTATACCCGGTCGAAATCGTCGGGGTGAATGCCGTCGGCCCAGCCCTTGCCGCGCCATTGATCGGGCTTCAGCCCGGTCGATTCCTCCCACGCGGCGTTGACCCATGTGCACATGCCAGATGGATCGGTGCGGAACAGACCCGCCGGGGCCAGCGCGGCCAGCGTTTCGAACTGACGCTCGCTGTCCGCCAGGGCGCGGCGGTCGGTTGCGCGTTCGGATACGTCGAGCATCCGCCCGATGACCGCATCGCCCCCTTCGGTAAGACGCATGTGAAGTTCGACATGCCGCGTGCGGCCGTCGGGGTGTTCGAACGACATCTCCGTCGACGACGTCGCGATCGAACCGCTGCGCAGCCGTTGCAGATCGCGGCCAGCGCGGTCGCGCTCGTCGCTCGGCAGAAATGCGTCCCACGCTTGCCCGATGGCCGTTTCGCGCGGTTGCCCGGTTATCCGGTCCCAAGCTGCGTTGAGCGTGCGCCAGCGATCCTGGGCATCGATGGTGAAGATGATCTCGTCAACGTTGTCCAGAACGCGGCGCTTTTCGTCATGGCTCGCGCGCAGGGCATCGCGGTCGCGCACGCCGCGCTCCATCAGGCCCGCCAGCGGCAGGCCGACCAGCGTCAGCGTGGCGAGAAACAGTTGCAGCGAGATCAGTTGCAATCCGTCGTCGCCTTTGGTCAGCACGATCGGCCCGGTGCCGACGGCCGTGGCCACGGTCGCAATGGATGCGATGACCAGCATAGCGATAGCGGTGCCGCCAAGGCCCGAACCGATGCCGGCCAGCACCATCAGCGGCGTCGCCATGAACAAAAACGGAAAGCTCGACTGGCCGAATATGCACAGGGACGCGCCGACGACCAGAACCAGCACCGGCGGGTTAAGGGTGTCCAACGTCGCGGGCTTTTCCCGTAATGCAGCAGCAGCGGCGACGATGACCAACGGGGCGAAGAAGACAAGGCTGGCCGCATGGCGCGCGAAGAACATCGCCACGATATCGGCCTGCGGCCCCGCCGCCGTTGCGATCAGGGCAGAGGCGATGGCGGCAAGCAGCAGTGCGCCGACGAAACGGAAGAACCGCGCCGGATCGGTGAAGTCGACCTGCAACCCGCTCAATCGCCGGGTCAGCATCACCGCCACTGCGATCTCTGTCAGGTTCGCGGCGGTCAGGATCGATGCGATGCCAACGGGCACCGCGCCGATCAACTCACCCGCCATCAGGCCCAGCCCGGCCCCGGCAAGCAATGCGGGAAAGCGGTTCCACGGCATGACCAGCGCCAGCCCGACCAGCACCGCGTTCGGCAACCACAGTGCGGCGAAGATCCCGCTGTGCGGCACCGCCAGGCTCAACAGCACCAGACCTGTCGCGATCAGCACGGCAGCCGCAAAAGTATGCAGCTGCTGCGCTATCGAAGGCCTGGCCATTGCCGGATCGAGCGTTGCGGGCACACCAACCTCCCCAGTCTTTCAAAGACTTGTGGGACTAGGGCGCGCCCGGCAAAGCCATGGCAAATCCGGCGCTAGGTAATTTTACGGGGCTGTGCGCCCCGCCGCGGGTTATTCCGCCAGCAATTTCTGCGCGATGGCGCGAACGTCTTTGCCCAGATCGTCCCTCTCGAGCGCGAGCGCCAGCGTCGCCTCGACAAAGCCCAGCTTGCTGCCACAGTCGTATCGCGCGCCGTCGAAGGTAACGGCATGGAACGGCTGGCTGCCGATCATCTTGGCCATCGCATCGGTCAGCTGAATCTCGCCGCCCGCGCCCTTTTCCTGATTCTCCAGCGTGCGCATGACTTCGGGTTGCAGGATATAGCGACCCGACACGATCTTGTTCGAAGGAGCGTCCTCTACCGCAGGCTTTTCGACCAACCCCTTCACCTCGGTCAGCGCGCCATTTTCCGCGCCGGGGGTGATCACGCCGTATTTATAGACTTCCTCGTGCGGCACTTCGAGCACCGAGATCAAGTTGCCACCAACCTCGTTATAGGCGTCCACCATCTGCTTCATGCAGTTGGGCTTGCCCCACATCAGCTCGTCGGGAAGCAGGATCGCGAAAGGCTCGTCGCCGATGACCGCGCGGGCGCACCAGATCGCATGGCCAAGGCCCATCGGAACCTGCTGCCGCACGGTGATCAGGTCGCCGGGGGTGAAGCGCGTGCAATCGAGCGCGCTCATGTCCTTGCCCCGCTCGCGCATGGTTTCCTCAAGCTCGTAGGCGATGTCGAAATTCTCGACGAGCGCGGTCTTGCCGCGTCCGGTCACGAAAATCATCTGCTCGATCCCGGCCTCGCGCGCTTCGTCGATGGCGTACTGAATCAGCGGGCGGTCGACCACCGGCAGCAGTTCTTTGGGGATCGCCTTGGTCGCAGGCAGGAAACGGGTGCCAAGCCCGGCGACGGGGAATACGGCTTTACGGATCGGCTTGCGCTCTGGGGAACTCATGAGGTGGGCTGATGTCCTTCTTTGCTGCTTTTCGCAGGTGCAACATAGGGGCTGCCCCCCGCAAACCGCAAGGGGAGGGACGAATTGCGGCCCCTGTCTTACCGCTCGAACAAGAAATGGCTCTGACCGCTGCGATCGCCAAGTGCGCGTTCGCTGAAGCCTTGCGCCTTTAGCTTTGCAAACATTTCATCGATGGCCGCCTCGCTGCGAAAACTGCGATGAACTTCGATGACCAGATAGCGAATATTTTCAGGTACCGGAGGCCCTTGGTTTATGACCTCGCATTCTAGCCCTTCGATGTCCATCATCGCTGCATCTACGGCGAGAAACAGCGGGTTCGCAAAGTCGATGCACGCTATCGTTTCCGCGATACTGCCACCGGCACCATCAAAGCTGGGTGTCGCACCGGTATGACCACCATGCACGATTTCGACGGTGCCCGCCTTCGGTGCAACACCGACCGGAATGGCAATCACATTAAAGGCGCTGTTTTCAAGAATGTTCTTGCGTAGCGCGTCGAAAATGCAGGCAATCGGCTCTAGCGCCAGTACCGTCCTGTCTTCCGCAAGGCACATCGGCTGAAAACCGTAAGACGCACCAATATATGCGAGCGCTTGCCAATCCAGTTCAGCAAGCGCCTCGACCAGAGCTTCCTCGCGCGCTTCCTTGTACTGCCGCCGCGACATCTCGCCGTACGAGGTCAGGCGATAGGTCGTCTTGCCGTATTCAACTTCGTGGCGTTGAATTTGCGAAGTCAACTCGTGCGAATTTTTGCGAAACATTTTCAACATTCTGGTCGCCCCCGTCCGTCGCTAGTCGTTCCCTATTGACGTGACCCCCTGATTTTCCTCCAATTTGGATTAGAGTCCGGCCCTTACAGAAGGACGGACGAGATGAAGAGAACGAGGTTTTCCGAAGAGCAGATCATCGGTGTGCTGAAGGAGGCTGAGGCGGGTGCGAAGACCGCTGACCTGGCCCGGCGACACGGAGTGTCGGAAGCGACGATCTACAACTGGAAGTCGAAGTATGGCGGGCTGGAGGTGTCCGATGCCCGCCGACTGAAGGAGCTCGAGAGCGAGAACGCGAAGCTGAAGCGGTTGCTCGCCGATGCCATGTTGGACCAGGCCGCGTTGAAGGATCTTCTGGCAAAAAAGTTCTGACGCCCGCCGCCAAGCGGGAAGCTGTCGCTCATCTCCAGGCCTGCCACGGGATGAGCGAGCGGCGGGCGTGCCGTGTCATCGATGCTGATCGCAAGAGCGTGCGTTACCGTTCCACCCGGGACGATGACGCCGATCTGCGTGAGAAGCTGCGCGAGCTGGCCAACCAGCGTCGGCGGTTCGGCTATCGCCGTCTGCACATCCTGCTGCGCCGGGAGGGGATCATGATCAACCGGAAGAAGACCCAGAGGCTCTACCGTGAGGAAGGGTTGGCGGTCAGACGACGACGCAGTCGCAGGCGTGCTGTGGGCACGAGAGCACCTGCTCCGGTGCTGGCGCTGCCGAACCAGCGCTGGAGCCTGGACTTTGTTCACGACCAGATGGCTTCGGGAAGACGATTCCGGGTGCTCAACGTGGTCGATGATGTGACGAGGGAGTGCCTGGCAGCGGTGCCGGATACGTCGATCTCCGGGCGCCGTGTCGTGCGCGAACTGACTGAGCTGATCGCGCAGCGTGGCAAGCCCGGCATGATCGTCAGCGACAATGGCACCGAGCTCACCAGCAATGCGGTGCTGGCATGGTGTGGGGAGATCGGTGTGGAGTGGCATTACATCGCACCGGGAAGGCCAATGCAAAACGCTTACGTCGAGAGCTTTAATGGCCGCATGCGGGACGAACTGCTCAATGAGACTTTGTTCCTCAGCATGGCTCACGCCCGCGTCGAGATCGCTGCCTGGGTGGAGGACTACAACCGGGAGAGGCCGCATTCTTCCCTCGACTACGACACCCCGGCGGCGTTCGCCGCCAAACTGGATAAGCAATGGCCAGCTTCGCTACGCCCTACGGGCTCCGCTACGCAGCCCATTGCTTCAACCGCGCTCATGCGCAACAACGCGGTCCGGCTCTAATCCCAGCTGGGGGAAAGCTGGGGGTCACGTCACTGAGAGCAAAACTTGAGTTCTCGCGAGTATGTCAAATACTCGGCTGGGTAACGCATCGATGCTGACAGGATCGTCAGCTCCGCCAAGAGGCACCAACTGAGCAGATTGCCCAAGCCGTGCCTTTACGGCATCAAAGCCAGTATGTGCATCGAGAACCCTCTGATTGAGTTGTGCAATTTCAGCTTCAATCTCTTCCCTTATATCGGGATCAATCTTTAGCGATTTGACGAAGGGTCCCCAAAAAGCCCCGTTTGATCGAAACTCGCGAGCCGCATCTCTGAGCGCCGCAAGATAAAAAGCAGGGACAATCTGCTGAATGCGCCGCAGGGCGGAGGCATTAGCTGGCAGGGGATCGCCGTTCGGGTTTAGGAAATCAAATGCTGAGACGAACGAACCGATTGCCTCGTCGTACCGGCCACTAAGGCGCAATGTAACAATTTGGAGACCGTCGCCTCCGATACCCACCACTGGTCCAAGTTGCTGAACCATCGCGTCAGACCAATCATCAGGTTCAGTTTCCTTGAAAGTCAGCTCGATCTTAATCGGCGCCGCGTCTGTCGGTTGGCCATCTTGGTCCAAATGAAAATCATATTCCGAGAAAGCAGCTGACCGGCGCCCCACGGCCCTGCCTAGGACCATTTGTATAGCTGCCAGAACTGTCGACTTGCCGGTGTTATTCGAACCAAAAACGACCGTCGTCTGATCGAAATCGATTTCGAGCGCCGTGATGCCGCGAAAATTATCAATTTTAAGCTTTGAAATAATCATTGGATCTTACTGCAAAAGTCAGAAGCCAGAGACCTTAGGCCCCTGGCTCCTTTTGGCAATCTTATGAGATCGAACTGAGGCGGGTGGCTAAGCCGCGACCCGAAGCCGACGCTTGGCAGCCTGCCCCAAGATACTTTTCTTAATTTCTTCGCCCAACGCGCGCCCAAGAAGTGGGGGCACTGCATTCCCAACTTGGACGAACTGCTCAGTTCTACTTCCTTCGAACTCGAACCAGTCAGGGAACGACTGAAATCGGGCGGCCTCGCGCACGGTCAAAGAACGATCATCGTCTGGGTGGATATATGCTCCCCAGTGGATGTCACACTTTGTGAGGATTGTCGAAGACAACCCATGCCATTCCAGCCGTCCGTATCGCTTGGTGTGATCGCAGCGCCGTGCCTTCTTCATGCCTGCTGGTAGCAACTCTATTGGAATGTCTCGCCAGCTCCCTCCCGGCGGAATATGACGCATCCGCTGCTCATTGACCTTCGCCAAGCGCGGGGCGGCATGATTGAGAACGCCAGGCGTCCCACGCCGCATTTCAGTTTGGTAGCTTGACCTTGGTTCAGAGGCATAATGAGAATTGAGCCATGCCTCACCGTTCTTCAATCTTGGCAGATCGGAGATCGCATCGAAAACGGTTGTTAGCGGTTCCAACTCAGGGCCGTGCGTCACAGACGGGAAGTTGATAGGCTTTCCCATGCGATTGCCGATGAAGACGACGCGGCGTCTCTCCTGCGGCACACCATATTCCTCGGCTTTGAGAACTTTGAATGCAATGTCATAGCCAAGTGACTTGAAGCCCTCGGTGATTGCTCGCACTGCTGCACCCTGTCCGGTCGAGAGCAGCCCCATGACGTTTTCCATGATTACCCATTCGGGGGCCAACCCATCAACAAGGCGCAGGTATTCCTTGAACAGGAAGCTCCTCTCGTCGTGCATTCCTCGTTGATGGTTGTAGACACTGTAAGCCTGACACGGTGGGCCTCCGGCGAGCACGCTCAACTGACCGGGCTTCAATCGAGCCGCGCGCAAGAAGTCTTCCACGGTTAGGTTCTGAATCGGTCCTTTGAGGAAGCGTGCTTCCTTGTGCGTTCGAGCATAAGTCGCCCCGGCTGCTTCATCGAAATCGTTGCCAGCAAGCACATGGAAACCAGCTTGGCGGAGTCCTTCGGAAAGGCCCCCCGCACCACAAAACAAGTCGATCGCCGTGAGTTCAGAGGTCATTTCGCGCCTCCCGTCGTTCGGGCCAACGGAAGCTCACTTTGTGGGCCAGCGTGTTCTTCGAGATATTGAACGATCGCTTGCCGAGCCACCCAAGAGCAAGAGACTTGGAGTCGGTCAGCATATTGACGAAGCTCAGCATCCTCCTTGGGAGTCAGATTGACCGAAATTCTTTGAATCTTGTCAGCCATCGTAGCCCCTTTGTTCTCTTTACGTTCCAGCCCAGTACCGTCTTCGTGATAGCTTGGCAAGGTGGAGCGGAATACAGCATAGTGCTGCACTTTGCTGCGCTATCCACATATTCTAGCGCGCTAACACCTGTGCGTGTCCATAAGGGCGCCCACCGCATCCCCGATCTGCTGTGCCGCTTCGAGCAAATGCCTGTCGTCCAAGTGCGCATACCGGGCCGTGGTCTGAACATTGGCGTGCCCGAGGAGACGTCCGATCATCGGCAATGTCTCTTTGTTCATCGCCGCGTGACTCGCGAAGGTGTGGCGCAGGTCGTGGATGCGAACGCCGGGTAATCCTGCTTCGTCTCTGAGCCTGCGCCAGAATCCGTTCACACAGCGAAGTGGCTTGTGGTAGCTGTAATTCCAGAACGGGTATGGAACCCTCTCGAAGCGTGGCAGCCCGGCGATCACTTCGCGGGCTGCCGATCCGAGCCAGACCGTTCGTGGGCCGGTCTTGCTGTCGCGCAGGTGCAGGCGATTGCCCTTGATATCGCTCCATTCGAGCGTGAGGATTTCGCTCTTCCGACAGCCGGTCAGCAGCAGGAGCGTGATAGCCGCGCCCACACACTGCTTAGTGCGGTCGTCCGATGATCGCAGCTTCGCCAGCTCGGCACCCAGACGGGCTAGTTCTTCGTTCGAAAGGAAGCGCTCGCACTGGCGCTTGCGATTGGGTCGAACAGAACGGCATGGATTGGTATTTTCGAGCCGGTAGCCCCATTCCTCTGCCTTGTTCAGCATGTGCTTGAGGATTTCGAAAGTCCGGTTCGATGCTCCCGGCCCGGTCCGATTGTTGAGGTCCGCAAACCAGCTGGTGACGTAACCCTCGTTCAGTTCGTCAATGTAGACGCCAGCGAAGGCGTCATCAATATAGCGGCGTCGGTAGCCGGTGTGCGTATCCAGGGTCGATGCTTTCCAGCGTGGTGCCCAGCGACCCCAATACTCGGTCACGAAGTCGGCGAAGCTAGGAGCGGAGCGGATGCGCTGGCGTTCGGTCGCCGGATCGCGACCGACCTGCGCGTATGCGATGACGCGGCGTGCAACCATCTGCGCCTGGTAGCGGGTAAGGACCGATGCAGGCCCGATTGTCACCGTGCGCATACGACCTGCCATGCGGGTCTGCACAATGTAGACGTTTCGACCGCTCGGATAATGCCGGATGCCAAAGCCGTGCTCGACACCAAGCCAGGTCGTGGTCCGCGCCTTGCCTTTAGGAACGAGCTTGAAGTTTACGGTTGCCCCGACCTCGGCAAGCGCCTCCTCGACAATCTTCTTTAGACTGGCGGCGGTCATGGCCTGATGCCAATCGCTTGCGCCAGCGAGCCGGAAACCCGCTCGGCGGCTTCGCCGATCACGTCATCGGACAGGTGAGCATATTTTGCGGTCGTCTCGACCAGCTTGTGGCCAAGCAGCTTGCCAATGGTCGATAGCGGCACGTTGTCCATGATCGCGGTCGAGGCGAAGCTGTGGCGCAGATCATGGATGCGAACGTCGGGCAAAGCGCAGCGCCGCCGGAAGTTGTACCACCAGGTATCGAAGTTCAGCGGACATTTTCCGGTCCGGTTCGGAAAAACGAGAGCGCTGTCATCGCGCCGCTCGATCCCGGCAAGGACATCCTGGGCCTGCGTGTTGAGCCAAATCACCTTGGGGCCGGTCTTGCTATCTGGCAGCACAAGTCGTGGGGGTTTCACCCACTCCCAGCGCAGATTCTTGATCTCACCAACGCGTGCGCCGGTAAACAATAGTAGGCGAGCGATTGCGACCTCTGCCGGTCGGTCTGCCTCGGCCTCACGCAAAGCTGCCCCGATCCGGCGATATTCGGCTGGTGTCAAATAGCGCTCGACGCTTTGCCGCTTGTATCGTGGCATCCCTCGGCAGGGGTTCGAACCTGGCCGACGCATCTTGAGCGCTTCGGCATACTTGAACAGCGCGGAGAGCACGGGGACGGCGCGGTTGAACTTCACCTCGCTCTCTCCCGCGCATCCATCGCGCCAGCGGTGGATGTCTGGTGGGAGGATGTCCGCCACGCGCGTGTCGCCAAACGTAGGCTTGATGGTGAGCCGCCAAGCGTCCCAGTTCCGCTTGGTGGTCGAGGGCTTCCAGACGCGCGAAAGATCATCCCAATAGGCCTCAACGAAATCGGTCATCGTCGGGGTGGCCTTGACCACTGCGCGTTTGGGCAAACCATCAAGCGCGGCTTCCGCAAGAATGCGGCGGGCCTGCGCCCTTGCCAGCCCCGCCTCAAGCTCGTCGGTCCGGCCAAGGGTGATGCGGCGATGCTTCCCGCGATGGCGTAAGCGAACGAACCAAAAGTAGTTGCCGCTCGGCCTTACGCGCAATCCAAAGCCCGCAAGCTCAGTGTCCCAGATGCAGTATTCGCGTTCGCGCAGCGGCAGTTCTCGGCGGGCAAAATTGCCATCGAGAAGCGCTCTGCGCGCAGACATTCGACGCTTGGGGACCATATGGCATTCGCCCTCATGCAAACTGCCCCCAGAACCCTTGGAAATACTGTCATTTGCGGGGACCGCACGGCATTCAACAGCGCCCTCTCTGCCGAGCACTTTGAGCGTTTCGCGCACTGATTTTATTGCACTTTTTCCCAAAACACAGCAGTGCTACTGCGTACGGTGTGCCGTTTTTTCCCCTGGGCCTTGTAAACCTCGCGGTGCACAAACGTCCGTACTTGCGAGCGAGACCATGGTCGAGCTGAAATCATACTTACAGCGCACGGCAAGCTTGGTACTTGGCCCGTGTGTAATATGGGTGCACGAAGAAATATTCGGGCGTCCAATCAGCGAGGTTAGATTGTATGTGTTTTTCCGCCACAGCGAGTTTCGCCGCCGGCACCGTGCTGTTGGCAACCGGTGCCTTCACAATGCGAATGGCGCGCAACAGCGGCGAGAGACCCTACGCGCTGATTCCGATTCTGTTTGGCGTCCAGCAATTGATCGAGGGCGCACTTTGGCTGACATTTCCTGACAAGGCGCCGGTGCTGAAGACAGTTCTGACCTATCTCTATTCGATCTTTTCGCATGTTCTGTGGCCGATCTATGTCCCGGTGGCGGTTTATATGCTCGAGAGGGTAGCCTGGCGCCGAAAGGCCCTCATGGCGACGGCGATTGGCGGAACCCTGGTTGGGCTCTACTTGCTCTATTTCCTTATCCGCTTGCCAATCGTCGCGACAGCCGGCGACGGTCATATCGACTACGAATCCCCCCACTTCTACGTTGGCATCGTTATGACACTGTATGTCTTGGGCACCTGTGTCAGCCCGCTGCTATCCAGCCATCGCTGGGTCAACTGGTTTGGGGTCGGAGCAATCGTCTCCTTTCTTGCGGCAGGCGCGTTCTATCTCACTTGGTTCATATCGGTCTGGTGCTTCTTTGCCGCGGCGATGAGCGTGATCGTCCTGATGTTCTTTCTGCGTAGAGACACCGCCGTCTCACCCTCCCCCCCCAATGGGCGAGCCGGTGCGCTAGTTTTTAAGAAGGGTGAGCTGGCTGCTATGGTTTCACCGAAGGGGATTGATGCTCAGGGTTTTCAGCCTGGTCCGCGCTCGTCTCGGCACCAGCGCAGGCAGACTGGAGAAAAAGGGGCTACGGACGGTGGGCATTCTCTAAAGGTGTAAGTGCATTGCCTGGCATGCGGGGCACTTTGCATAGTTCCGAAGTTCCCCGATGTCGTCGGTGCATTTCTTGCTCGCATTCGAGGCGGCCCGGCTCACCCCCAAGTTCATCAGCCGATCGAGAGCTTTAGCCCGTCTTATTCACGGGGTTGGCTACGAAGGGTTGGCGGGAGTGGCATAAGCCTCTGATCTGAATTAGGAACTGGGTGTCTACACCGGCCCTGCTGCAGGGCAGAAAATGCCACAGGCCACACCCGCCATGAACGACGATATCGCAAGCCCCTTCCGATTCCCAGCGGTCGACCGCAAGAAAGTCACAGCCGCGTTCGACGGTGGTCGGCTCACTTCGGACGGCGGCGTTCTGTTGCTGTCGCAGGCCGAGCGCGCGATGGGTATCTGCCAGCGGCTTGCGACTTGCATTGCCGATCCGCGCGATCCTGCGCGGGTGATCCATCGCCTCGACGACATCCTGCGTGCCCGCGTGTTCGCGATCGCCTGCGGCTATGAGGATGCCGACGATCTCGATGCCCTGCGCGACGATCCGGGCTTCCGCCTGGCCCTGGGCAAGCTGCCGGGATCGGGCGCGGGGCTGGCCAGCCAACCGACGATGAGCCGGTGGGAGAATGCACCGATCACGCGCGAGTTGGCGAAGATGCTGGCCGCGATGATCGACATCTACTGCGCCAGCTATCCGGCCCCGCCGGCGGCGGTGACGCTGGATATCGATGATACCTGCGATGTCGTCCATGGCTATCAGCAGTTGTCGTTCTGGAATGGTCATCATGGCGAGCGTTGCTTCCTGCCGATCCATGTCTACGACACCGCCACTGGCCGGCCGGTGGCGATGCTGCTGCGCACCGGCAAGACACCGTCTGGTGTTGAAGCTGCCGGTCACATCCGGCGCCTCGTGCGCCACATCCGCCGGCAATGGCCCGAAACGCACATCACCATCCGCGGCGACGGGCACTATGGGCGGCCCGAGGTCATGGCCGTCTGCGAGGGTTGCGGCGTCGACTACGTGTTCGGCCTGCCGACCAACGCCGTGCTACGCGCCGATCCCGAAATCGTCGTTGCCGCCGATGCCTGTGCGGTCAAACGCGCTCAGCGCCAGTACCCGGTCCTGCGCACCTATGCCGAGACCCGCTACGGGGCCAAAAGCTGGAAGTGCCAGCGCCGCGTCGTCGCCCGGATCGAGGCCAGTACGATGGGCATGGACATCCGCTATGTCGTCACTTCGCTGACCGAAGGCTCGGCCGAGCACATCTATGATACGCTCTACTGCGCGCGCGGTCAGGCCGAAAACCTGATCAAGCTGCACAAGACCCAGCTGGCCAGCGATCGCACCTCGTGCCGCTCTCCCAACGCCAATCAGATGCGCCTCATCCTGCACACCGCCGCATACTGGCTCCTGTGGCGCATTCAGCAGGAAATCCCCAAGGCAGCCTCGCTCGCGACCGCCGAGTTCGCAACGTTGCGCCTCAGGCTGCTCAAGGTCGCTGCCCGCGTCATTGAGAGCGCCACTCGCATCCGTGTCGCCTTCGCGTCAGCCTGTCCCGATGCCTCCGTTTTGAAAGCCATCGCCACCAATCTCAGGCCTGCACCTACTTAGGCGGTGCGGCTGTGCCGCCGAACTCCGAGCTCCATTCCATCAACCTCGAAAAGCCCATTGATCCTGACGCGGTGAAAAATGCCGTCGAAGACGCTCGCCCGGACTACGCCGCCAACGTCAGATCAAGGCCCATCCACTTCGCTGCTGCGGCCTCATGAATAAACCGGGTTAGGGCATCCTGCCGGCGATGAACTGTTGAGGGAAGTCGCGAACCGTCTGCTTGCGATTGTCCGTAAGAGCGATGTGACGGCAAGGCTGGGGGGCGACGAGTTTGCGCTCATTCTGAAGATGCCAGTCGGCGAAGCAATCATCGAATCCATATGTTCACGTATCGTGGCGAGCATTGCCGAACCTTTCGATCTGATGGGAACGAAGTCCTACATCGGGGCAAGTATTGGCGTCGCACGATCGCCAAAAGACGGTTCGGATAGTCGGGAATTGACCCGCAAGGCCGACATCGCACTATATTCGGCGAAATCCGGTGGGCGCAATCGGTATGTCCTCTTCAAGGAGAGCATGGATGAAGCGGTGCAGTTCCGCGATCAGTTTAATTCAGATTTGCGCAGCGCAATCATCGATTGCGAAAGGCAGTTGCATCTAGCGTATCAGCCTATCGCAAATGCCACATCCGAAGCATTGACCGGTGTCGAGGCACTTGTGAGGTGGAATCATCCGGAAAAAGGTAAAATCAACCCCGGCACGTTTATCCAGTTTGCCGAGGAGTCGGGATTAATCGAAGAACTGGGTGAGTGGATTTTGCGTCAGGCGGTGACGGACGCCGCCAACTGGCCGGATCTGCGATTGGCGATCAACATTTCTCCGCTTCAGGCCCGCCAGAAGAACTTTGGCGAGAATATCATTCGCACTTTAAAGAGCGCCAATTTCGATCCGAGCCGACTAGAGCTGGAGATCACGGAGAAGTCCTTGCTGGATGGCGACCCGGTCATTCTGCAAAACCTCAAGTATCTGCGGAAAAAGGGCGCCAAGGTTGCGCTGGATGATTTTGGGGTAGGCCTCTCGTCATTGAGTCATATCAGGGACATTGAGGTCGATCGTATCAAGATCGATCGGTCATTTGTGACTGCGTCCACATCCGAGAAAGGTAGGGCGCTGGTCCAGGCGATCATCGGTCTGGCCTACGCCAATGATATTTCGGTAACTGCAGAAGGTATCGAAACGAAGGCGCAACTAGAGCACCTGCGACAAGTCGGCTGCGATGAAATCCAGGGATTTTACTTGTCTCGTCCTCTTTCCGTTTCACGCTTCATTAGGTGGCGTGAAAGAGGAGAGGCGATCGCCGAGAGCGATCCCGAAACGGGTGCTGCACCGGATGACGGCGATCAAGCGGACGTTCGACATGCCATGGCGTGCTAGTTGCCGGCCTCCCGCGAAGGTCTAAGCAGCATCGCTTACCGCTGATATGCACGGGCCCCGCTTGACGCGATCGCGGGCCAATTTCTCCCGTCCATGCAGTCCCGAAGACGCTCTCGGAGCACACGCAGTCGTCACCGTGCCGGAGCGATACATCAGGTCGCACCAGCGAAGGGCGTGACGCGGTGATGTGACCAATGGGTTTTAGTAGTTGGTTAACGTATTAAGGGTATCGAAGGGCTGAAGCATTGTGGGTGGGGCATGACGCAGCGTCAGCATATCAGGGTTCCGATCGGGCTTAGTGCAATTTGCCGATATGGCAGTGGCTTTGAAGCGGCGATCACCATTGCTGATCTGAGCGAGGCGGGTTGCAGGATCTTGCAGGCCCCTACGTCCATGTTGCGGGGCGAAGTCATCGTCATCTCGTTCTCGGATTACGAATATATTGAAGCAAAAGTGCGTTGGCTTCGGGATGGCGAAGCAGGCGTTCAATTTCTGCGACCGATCGATCTGCTCGATCGCAACGCGTTGCAAAGAGCAAGCGAGCTGGGTCATCGTCTGCAGGCCGCCGATGCAGCTAACGGCTCAGCCGAGCCGGGGCTCTTCACGACGGTTCCACACGAGTTTTCGTCCGAAATGACAGTGGGTGACGGCCATGGTGTCTTCACAACTAACGCAGCCGGTAATGATAACGCCGATGGCACATCAGTCTCAAAAGATATCCTGACGTCTGGCGGGCCTGCGCGCCTTCCGATCTCGGACATGACGCGTTTCATTACCCCGTCTTATTCACGGGGTTGGCTACGAAGGGTTGGCGGGAGTGGCATAAGCCTCTGATCTGAATTAGGAACTGGGTGTCTACACCGGCCCTGCTGCAGGGCAGAAAATGCCACAGGCCACACCCGCCATGAACGACGATATCGCAAGCCCCTTCCGATTCCCAGCGGTCGACCGCAAGAAAGTCACAGCCGCGTTCGACGGTGGTCGGCTCACTTCGGACGGCGGCGTTCTGTTGCTGTCGCAGGCCGAGCGCGCGATGGGTATCTGCCAGCGGCTTGCGACTTGCATTGCCGATCCGCGCGATCCTGCGCGGGTGATCCATCGCCTCGACGACATCCTGCGTGCCCGCGTGTTCGCGATCGCCTGCGGCTATGAGGATGCCGACGATCTCGATGCCCTGCGCGACGATCCGGGCTTCCGCCTGGCCCTGGGCAAGCTGCCGGGATCGGGCGCGGGGCTGGCCAGCCAACCGACGATGAGCCGGTGGGAGAATGCACCGATCACGCGCGAGTTGGCGAAGATGCTGGCCGCGATGATCGACATCTACTGCGCCAGCTATCCGGCCCCGCCGGCGGCGGTGACGCTGGATATCGATGATACCTGCGATGTCGTCCATGGCTATCAGCAGTTGTCGTTCTGGAATGGTCATCATGGCGAGCGTTGCTTCCTGCCGATCCATGTCTACGACACCGCCACTGGCCGGCCGGTGGCGATGCTGCTGCGCACCGGCAAGACACCGTCTGGTGTTGAAGCTGCCGGTCACATCCGGCGCCTCGTGCGCCACATCCGCCGGCAATGGCCCGAAACGCACATCACCATCCGCGGCGACGGGCACTATGGGCGGCCCGAGGTCATGGCCGTCTGCGAGGGTTGCGGCGTCGACTACGTGTTCGGCCTGCCGACCAACGCCGTGCTACGCGCCGATCCCGAAATCGTCGTTGCCGCCGATGCCTGTGCGGTCAAACGCGCTCAGCGCCAGTACCCGGTCCTGCGCACCTATGCCGAGACCCGCTACGGGGCCAAAAGCTGGAAGTGCCAGCGCCGCGTCGTCGCCCGGATCGAGGCCAGTACGATGGGCATGGACATCCGCTATGTCGTCACTTCGCTGACCGAAGGCTCGGCCGAGCACATCTATGATACGCTCTACTGCGCGCGCGGTCAGGCCGAAAACCTGATCAAGCTGCACAAGACCCAGCTGGCCAGCGATCGCACCTCGTGCCGCTCTCCCAACGCCAATCAGATGCGCCTCATCCTGCACACCGCCGCATACTGGCTCCTGTGGCGCATTCAGCAGGAAATCCCCAAGGCAGCCTCGCTCGCGACCGCCGAGTTCGCAACGTTGCGCCTCAGGCTGCTCAAGGTCGCTGCCCGCGTCATTGAGAGCGCCACTCGCATCCGTGTCGCCTTCGCGTCAGCCTGTCCCGATGCCTCCGTTTTGAAAGCCATCGCCACCAATCTCAGGCCTGCACCTACTTAGGCGGTGCGGCTGTGCCGCCGAACTCCGAGCTCCATTCCATCAACCTCGAAAAGCCCATTGATCCTGACGCGGTGAAAAATGCCGTCGAAGACGCTCGCCCGGACTACGCCGCCAACGTCAGATCAAGGCCCATCCACTTCGCTGCTGCGGCCTCATGAATAAACCGGGTTACGTTCATCGAAGCCGCGCAAACGTGTGGCTTCCATGCGCTGGACATCGATGTGACGAGCAAGGGCCTCAGTGTTCGACTGTTCTCGAATATTTGATCGCGGGAAATTGGGACATGAACATGGCATCGATGGATGAGCGGCGGCAGATCAGGCAAGTGATCCACACGCAAGGCAGTTTCCGTCGAGGGGTGGGAATTGGACTCAAAGTGGAGGTGGCCAATCTCACCCAGCATGGGTGTTGCCTCTGTTCAATTCCCGGCAACCTTCGCAGAGGCGACTACCTGTCGCTCCGCCTTGCGGGGTTCGGTCCGATCGAGGGCGAGATCAAATGGCTACATCTCGGCAAGGCTGCGGGCATGCAGTTCTACACGCCTCTCCATCAGGCCATCTTCGATCATATCGTTGCCAGACATCGGGTGGTCAGCACGCGACCCGACAAACCGTCGGCGCACCTCGTCGAGCTTCGCGACGAGCTTGACCAACTGCGGAATTAAACTGAAAATTACAAGGCGATATGCTGCCAGCCTAACATTTGGCGCGGCAGCTTCCAGACGACCAACGATGCGGAGTGAAACAGTGCCGGACGATTTTTTTGAAGAAGAGCGGCGGGGCGAGGTTCGAACCAGGTCTGTTTACCGTCCGGCTCTTATCCAGACAGAAGATTTCTCCGGATTCTGCATGATCCGCGATATCTCGCCGATCGGTGTCCGGGTCGAGGCTTTTGCGGCTATCGTAACCGGTCAGGACGTGATCGTTCAGTTCTCCGACACTTTCAAGACGCAGGGTCGCGTAATTTGGAATGAAGGGACCCAAATCGGCATCAGTTTCAAAGCAGAAATCGATACTGCCGCCGTACTGACAGGCAACGGTGGTTCGGAAACAAACCGCAATACGAGGCCGCTGCGCCTTGATGTCGAATGTGATGCCTCGGTTCAACTTGGCAGCGATGTCATCCCCGTCAAGGTAAGGGACATTTCTCAGCGAGGCATAAAGATTGCAGCCTCGGGTTTGAGCGTGGGGGCATCGCCGCTGGTGATCATTCCCGGGATCGAGCCCAAGCGTGCCACTGTGACCTGGACGCAATACGGGATCTGCGGTCTGCACTTCAATGTGCCGATGCGATATGACGAACTGGCATCATGGGCGGTCCGCATCCGAACTGAAGCGGTCGAGTGAAGCTGGCGAGTTGTCGCGCGGTCGAATCACTACCGGCGCAGCCCATCCTTGCTGAAAACTCTTACTGCCATTTTGATACATGAGTTCCAGCTTATGTGGTCAGACTTCGCAGTTGAAAAATGCATTGCAGCAATGGCTTGCTGTGCTACGCCAACGACATGGGACCTCTGGCTGAATTTGCAATCGCCGTAGTTTTTGGAACCGTCGGGCTATACACGACGCTGCTTTCCATCTCTTCCTATCTCAAGAACAGGCAAAGGCGAGAGCTGGTATTGGCGGCATGCGGGTTGCTGCTGTGTATTCTTGGCATTGCTGTCATCATAGTATGACGAAATGGGGGGGCAGATATGAGGGGAATCTGTTAACCCTTTGCGTTTACTACCGCTTCATTGCTCGAACTGTAGGCAAGTCGAGGTGACTGGCTCTGGTGCGAACAGTTATGAGCAGTCCGGTTGATCGTGCCCATTGACCGGACTGCCGCCTTGCGGCGATGCAAGGCGCTCATGTGGCACCCCGCCGCCTAAGCCGGTTTCAGACATTGCCAATACGATATTCTGGCCGATGATGGTGTACATCTCGTCGAATATCAAGCGGACATGAGATGCTAGTGGTATGCTGGGCGCGTTCGGATTAGCGGGTATAGCACATCGGAGTTAACGGCTTCATGCCTGAAATATCTGCTGATATCTTGCCAAGTTCAGGGAGAAAAAGTCACTCCATCCTCGCATGCCTTGGGGCAGGTGGGGCAAGAGGGGACCAGTTTTCGTGCCTTGCTTGCTGCGCTGCCGGATGAGGAGGCTTGCATCGAGCACGTCTTCAACGTCCGATTTGGCCAATGGCACCCCTGCCTGAAGTGTGGAAAACCGTGCAAGTGGTTCCGGATCAGGTCATATCGTCGATATGGCAATAGCTGTTGTGGTGGTGCATCCGTATCGCCGACCGCCAACACTGTTTTCAACAGGACACAAATTCCGTTGACCGACTGGTTTCATCTAATGCTGCTGTTCACAAATAGTCGCACCGGGATCTCGACCCATTTTGCGCAACGGCATTTTGGCATTGCTCAAAAGGCGGCCTATCGTGCGGTCGACCGAGTTCGCACGCATCTGGCACTGCTTGAGGGGGTCAGGATGGTGGGCGGCCCGGGTGTCCCGGTTTATGTAGACGAGACACTGTTGAATGGTGTCCGCACGCTCTCGCGTTCCGGGAAAGGGAAGGCGATCTTGATGGGGCTGACCGACGGCGACGTAGTGACGACGGCGATCATTCCAGACCGACGTTCGGATACGTTGTTTTCCGTGATTGATCAAAGGATTCGGAAAGGCTCGATAATCGTCACCGACAGCTACAATTCCTATAAGCGCCTGGCCGATCTCGGGTGGGCGCGAGAGACGGTAAATCACTCCAAAGGCTTCTGGGTGAACGAATCGGGCTTCAGCCAGAGTCGCATCGAATCTTATTGGGCTGTTTTCAAGAGGATGATCCGCGGGGCACACCTGCACGTCAGGCGGGACAAACTTTGGAAATATGTGAACGCATTCAATTTCTGTTACAACAGGCGCATGCGTTCTCATGAGACATTCTGGGATATGATCTCTGCCTTCCCTGAATTTCCACCCAAGATCACTCCTCCCAAAGAGCTGGATCTCGTCCCACATCGTTTCCTCGATAGCTAAACCGGCGTGATAATCGAACAATCCCCAGACGAGCTGCCTCGCCACGCTTGAGCTGGACCGAACACCTCCTTTTGTTATGGTTCCGGTCACGAGGTGTGAACCGCCCCGAGATTGCCGGAGGCCCCAACTCCTGAGAGGAAGGGTCTATGAGCAAGACGACGAACAAGTTCTCACCCGAGGTTCGCGAGCGAGCAGTCCGCATGGTGCTGGCCAGCGAGAAGGATCATCCGTCGCGCTGGGCGGCGGTCACATCGATAGCCGGCAAGTTCGGCTGTTCGGGCTACACGCTGCTCGAGTGGGTGAAGAAGTCCGAGATCGACAAGGGCATGCGAGCCGGAGTGCCGACCGAGCTGGCTGACAAGCTGAAGGCGCTGGAACGCGAGAACCGTGAGTTGCGCCAGGCCAACGAGATCCTGCGCAAGGCTTCCGCGGATGGGCGGCGATCTCGATCCAATGAGCAAAGATGTTGCCAATGACTACACTGACGCGCTGTCGCCCTGGATCTGGCAGCAAGCGGGCATGGCAGATGAACCTTTGGCCGCAAATATCGATCATGATCCGGGTTATGACCAACTGATGGACGCCTTGCTTGGTATCGGCGAATCCAATTTGGACACTGATGTATTGCCCGGCCAAGCAGCGATCGTTGCCGAGGTCATCCATGACGCGCTTGCAGATGCCTTCCAGATCAACGTGATCGACGATCTGGTGAACGCAATAACGCCCATTGAGAGTGGCAGTGCGCCCGTGCCTGATCGTCTCGATGTCGACTTTTCTGACCTACTGGCCGCAAGTTTGAACGTAAGTCATGTGAGCGATGGCATTCCATTTCACATGGTGCAAACCGCTGATGACATTGCTGTTCAGGTGGCTCAGAATGCATAGGAGGAGGTCTATATCGACCGTCTGTACTGGTTGGCCCATGTCAGATAGGCCGAAGAGGCGACGCTCAATCGCATGGGGAACCGACCATACCGATCATCGATGCGCGATAGCCTGAGATATTGACCTCTCTATCGTGTCGTTCTCCAATTCTCCGCCATCGCCCCCACTTCATCAGATGCGTCCAATGCCGGTCCAGCGGCCAGTTCCTGCGCTTTCGCCATCAGTTCAGCGCTAGCATTTCCAGCCTGGCGGTAGTCAGTCGCCTGGGCGGGAGTTCGGCCGACTTGTTCGATCAAGCGCCATCCCTGTTCATCCTTGCACGCGATCCCATCCTGTTGCGTCGAGGCGTAGACCCGACAGTAGAGACCGCCGCTGTCACGAAAACTGAGCAGGACCCGGACGGTCGCGTCGGCCGGTTGCGTTGCGACGAGTTGATCGTCGAGCGCCGATGCGATCTGCTGGGTTGCATAACCATCGGGGGCGGAGCCGCGAGGGATGAGAAGGGCAAGAATCAGGCAAGCCGCCAGCGCCGGGGCTGTAATCCAACCCCAGCGCGGAATATGCCGCAGCCGATCGGTCCGGAGCTTTCGCCGACTTTGAAGGTCTACAATTATGCTTTCGTTCTGCAACATCGCTTCGAGCCGCTCCGGCACAGGATCGTCCAGAATGGGCGCGTAGTGCGCCGACAGCCGAGTGCGCAAGGCGCGGTGGTTTGCAACGGCCCGTGCGAGTGCCGGGTCCGCTTCCACAGCGCGTTCGATTTCGGCGTGCCGCACAGAGTCGAGTTCGCCATCGGCAAAGGCTGCCAGTTCTTCACGCGTCACGCTCATGCGGCTTCTCCCAGTTTTTCCAAAAGGGCATCGCGTCCCCGAACCAGACGGGAGTTCATGGTGCCGACAGGGCAGCCGACGATCTCGGCCGCTTCACGATAGGAATACCCTTCAACCATCACCAGCAACACGGCCTCGCGCTGCTCGTCCGGCAGGCTTGCCATGGCGCGGTCCACATCGCTGAGTTCAAGCGCGGCGTCCTGTCCGCCAAGAGCACCGACACTGACGCCCGCATCTTCGGACATGAATGTCTGAGATCGGCGCTGAGCCGCCCGTCGTTCGTCGATCCACAAGTTCCGCATGATCCGGTACATCCAGCTGTCGAGACGCGTGCCGGGCTCATAGCTTTCGCGACGAGACAGAGCGCGCTCGATGGTCATCTGGCAGAGATCGTCCCCATCGCTCGGATTGCGTGACAGTCCGATCGCGAAACGCCGCAACCGGGGCAACAAGGCCAGCACGCCATCTTCGAAACGATTGCTCAGGGTTTCTCCGCCTTTCATGGATTAAACGGATGAGGTGATGCGTTTCATCCATGCTTAAGGCAGATTCTTGAACAAAGGCACCGATGAGACGCATTTCCCTACTGATTGTGGCCGCGTTGGCGGTCATGGCGCTGCCCGCAATGGCCCAATTGCGACTGCCGCCACTCGGCATACCGCCGTTGGGCGATGTCACGGACACGATCAGCGATACGCTCGAGGATGCAAATGCAGATGTCGCGCGCGTCTCGGAAGATTTGCTCAGCATTCGCGACAACAGGATTGCGAAGCTGCTGCGTAATCATCCTGAAGCCTTAGAACGGGACAGCAATGGCGATCTGGCCAGACGCGGAGAGCTGTTCCTTCTCGATGCCGACCCCGATGCACTGGCCGTTGCCCGGAAGGCGGGGTTTGTCATCCGCGCAACAGAGCCGATTGATGGCTTGGATATCGAGCTGGTTCGACTGAGCGTTCCACAGTCCCTCTCTCTGGCAGAAGCCGAAGATGTCCTGCGCGACATGTTACCTGATGCTACCATCAGTGCCGACAATCTTCACTTCCCGGCGGGCGGTTCGACCGCATCGGCCACTTCCGTAATGCTGGCCTCGTCGGCAACGTCGATCCGCACTGCTGTCGGCATGATCGACGGTGCGCCCGGTAATCAAGTCAGGCCGTCGTCTATACGCGGCTTCGCCCAGGGGGCGCCCTTTCCAAGCAATCACGGCACCGCAATCGCCTTTCTGCTCGCATTCGCCGGCGTGAAAGACATTCGCGTCGCCGATGTTTACGGCACCGATCCGGCCGGCGGCAATGCGCTGGCAATCGCCAAGGCGCTCGGTTGGTTGACCAAGGATGGCGCGAAAGTAATCACCATCAGTCTGGTCGGCCCACGCAATGCATTATTGGAGCGGGCGGTTGACTCGGCCCAACGCCAGGGCGTGATTATTGTCGCTGCAGTAGGAAATGATGGCCCGGCTGCACCGCCGGCTTATCCCGCGTCCTATGCCGGCGTTCTGGCGGTAACCGCCGTCGACGGGCGCAATCGTGCTTTAATCGAGGCGGGCAAGGCAAGCCATCTCGATTACGCCGCACCGGGAGCCAATTTGCGTGTTCGCAACGCCAAGGGCGAGCGGGCCCGGGTGCGCGGCACATCGTTCGCCGTTCCGTTGGTCGCCGCCCGCGTCGCCGCACATGACGGCAGCCGATCGCAGATCACTGTGCAGCTTGACAGGGAAGCGGTCGACCTCGGCAGGAAGGGACCGGACGACACCTACGGTCGGGGCCTTTTGTGCAGCGATTGTCGCCCCTGACGAAAATTTTTTCGGCCCGCGTGAATTAAACGTCGGCCGCGATTCGTTTTCTCATCGAACGGACGGAACAAGGACCGTTCCATAATCGATGAAAGGACAGGATCATGAAGACCTTCTTTATCTCAACCGCACTCGTCGCTTTTGCTGCTGCGGCCCCCGCCCACGCCCAGATTCTCGGCGGTGGTGGCGGCCTTGGCGGAATGATCGGCGGCACTCTCAATGGTCAGGGTTCGATCGGTGGACCGCTCAGCGCGCCCACCGAGACCGTGCGATCCGCAACGCGCGGCACCGTAGATGCCACCGCCAAGGCGGACGGCAACAAGTCGGTCGATACGCGCAGTGGCAGCGTCGCGGCCAATGGTAGCGCGGATGCAGGCATCGCTGGCACCGTGACCCATGCAACGCGGGCGCCTGTCGGCAATGTTGCCGGAACCGGATCGGCCAGCGGCTCGGCTTCAGGTGGCGGCAGTGCCAATGCGCAGTTGATCGGCACCGATCAGGTTCACTAGACCGTGGGTTCAACTATCGGAACCGCGAGCACCGTTGCGGCGCAGGCCCAGGGTTCGGTTAGTGGCGCGACCAACACCGCCGCGAACGTCGCGGGCAATGTGGCAGGCTCCGCTCAGGGCTCGGCCAATGGCATGACCGGTCTTGCCACCGGTCAACTCGCCGCCGCGGGCAGTGCCGCTGCGCAAGCCGATGGGGCCTTCGCAATTGCCAGCGGCACGCCTGTCTCAGGCCCCGATGGCAATACGCTGGGCGCCGTGAGCCATGTTGTTGCCAATGCGCAGGGACAGGTTGAGCAGGTACTGGTCAACGTCGATGGCATGAATGCCTTGCTCCCGGCTGGCAATTTCAGTGCCAGCGGCGATGCGCTAGTATCCGCAATGAGCGAAGGCGAAGTTCGCCAGGTCGCCGAGCAGCAGGCCGAGCAACTCACAACCGAATAATCCACCGACCATCAGTGCTCCTGGAGAAGCATACGTTTCTCCAGGAGTATCCTGAAACGACAATCACAGCGGCACGGAAACCGATCTGCTTCTTGTGACCGTGGCCTGTATCAAATCGACTAGATCAGAATCATGCGTAGCCTGCTTTCCCTCTCGCTTCTTTTCACACCGGTTGCAGCCTTTGCCGATGAAACCAGGGCCTCGGCTCCGCACGGGAGGAATGACGGACCCCAGTTCGAGATATCGACCGGTGTTGAATACGAAGAAGGCGATTACGGCACCGATACGAAGATCAACATTCTTTCCGTCCCGACAAGCGTCAAGCTGTCAACAGGAGACCTCCAGCTTATCGCGACCTTACCCTATCGACGGGTCGAAGGCCCCTCGAGCGTAGTCCCCGGCGGCGTACTCGGCCTGCCAATCCTGCTCGATCCAAACCAGCCGCAGACCGAGAACGTGACGCGCGAGGGCTGGGGCGATCTCGAATTGGGCGTAGTTTATGCCATCCCCACAACTGTCGTGAACTTGGCGATTTCGGGTTCAGTGAAGCTCCCAACTGCAGAGAATAATCTCGGTACCGGCGCAACTGACTACACCCTGGGGACGGAAGTATCGAGGCCGTTTGCCGGCGGCATCATCCCATTTGCCAGCTTCAGCTATACCTTTCTGGGCAGCCCTGAAGGCTATTCCTTGCAGGATAGCTATGCTGCTTCCGGCGGCATTGCGACAAAGATCGGTCCGGCCACGCAAGGCTATCTGTCTTATCGCTACGCCGACAACGCCAGCCAACTGATTTCCAGCGACCAACGTCTGATCACTGGCCTAAACACCCGGCTTGGCAAAGTTCTCTCGCTGGGGGTCTATGGCTCGACTGGTCTCTCCGAGGGAGCGCCAGAATTCACGACCGGCCTCCGCATTGGCATGGCATTAAACTGATGGACCCGTTCAGAGATTCGTCGCTAAAGGCAGGAGGTCGAAGGCCTGAAACTGGGCCGGGAGAAGACCGTCGGCTTTGCGGAAGCTAATCACCTAAATCGGACATTCGGCTAACGACCCGAGTGTGGCCACTCAGCCGAGTCATGGACCGTGCCCGGCCATGGAGTTAAATTCCGAGGCCTCGCGCATGACATCTACTCATGTGACCGAACCAAAAAAAAGATCAAGGTCGTGTCCCCCGTCAGCACCAATGGCACAGATTTGAGGTTGTGATTTAAGGAGGGTTGGGGCTTCGTCGTAGTGACGAAGGAACGAAGATGAAGCCCCAACCCTCCTTGAAAAAATCGCCCCCCAAGAAGGCCCCTGCCGAGCGGGTGGTGAAGGACATTCGGCGAGCAACCCGTCGCCATTTCTCGGCTGAAGACAAGATCCGTATCGTGCTGGATGGCTTGCGCGGCGAGGACAGCATTGCCGAGCTGTGCCGCAAGGAAGGCATCGCCCAGAGCCTGTATTACACCTGGTCGAAGGAGTTCATGGAGGCAGGTAAGCGCCGGTTGGCCGGTGATACCGCCCGTGCCGCGACCACTGGCGAGGTGCAGGATCTGCGCCGCGAAGCCCGCGCCCTGAAGGAATGCGTGGCCGACCTGACGCTGGAAAACCGTTTGCTCAAAAAAAGCATGATCGCGGATGGGGGCGACGACGAATGAGGTATCCCGCATCCGAAAAGCTGGAAATCATCCGTATCGTCGAGCAATCGCACCTGCCTGCCAAGCGGACGCTGGATCAGCTCGGCATCGCCCGCCGGACCTTCTACCGCTGGTATGACCGCTACCTTGAAGGCGGCCCGGAGGCGTTGGCGGATCGACCATCGGCTCCAGGCCGGGTGTGGAACCGGATCGCGCCCGAGGTGCAGGATCAGATCGTCGAGATGGCGCTGGAGCAGTCCGAGCTGTCACCGCGCGAACTGGCGGTGCGATTTACCGATGAACGCCAATACTTTGTATCGGAAGCTACGGTTTACCGCCTGCTGAAGGCCCATGACCTGATCACCAGTCCGGCCTATGTCGTGATCAAGGCCGCCGATCAGTTCCATACCAAGACCACGCGGGTGAATGAGATGTGGCAGACCGACTTCACCTACTTCAAGATCATCGGGTGGGGCTGGATGTATCTGTCGACGGTGCTCGACGACTTCTCGCGCTATATCATCTCCTGGAAGTTGTGCACCAACATGCGCGCCGAGGACGTCACCGACACGCTGGACCTCGCCCTCAAAGCCTCGGGCTGCGATAGTGCCACGGTGCTGCACAAGCCAAGGCTGCTCAGCGATAACGGTCCTAGCTATATCGCCGGGGAA
Organism: Croceicoccus naphthovorans; assembly: GCF_001028705.1. Taxonomy (NCBI): domain Bacteria; kingdom Pseudomonadati; phylum Pseudomonadota; class Alphaproteobacteria; order Sphingomonadales; family Erythrobacteraceae; genus Croceicoccus; species Croceicoccus naphthovorans. The sequence goes on from NZ_CP011770.1 coordinate 83,758, forward strand.
CTGGCGGAATACATCGAGGCCCGGAAGATGAGCCACGTGCGCGGTGCCCCGATGCACCCGCAGACCCAGGGCAAGATCGAGCGTTGGCATCAGACCCTGAAAAACCGCATCCTGCTGGAAAACTACTTCTTGCCCGGTGACCTCGAGGCCCAGATCGAGGCCTTCGTCGAGCACTACAACCACCAGCGTTATCACGAAGCGCTGTCCAACGTGACGCCCGCCGACGCCTACTTCGGCAGGGCGGCTTCCATCCTCAATCAGCGCGAAAGGATCAAGCGACACACCATCGAACATCGGCGCTTGCAACACCGCAAGCTCGCCGCCTAAAACCAACCCCAAGACGAGGTCCGCACTCCGCTAATCTACGCCGCGAGTTGTGCCAAATGTTCTGACGACGGACACTATCTGCCTAACTGATCGTTAAATAAACAAATTTATCCTGTTTAGTGACCGCATGGCCCATAGCGTTAGACAAGGGAGAAGGTCGGCAGTCCGCCTATTGCACGTTCGCTCCCCACCCCGTTTGTGACTTCGCGGTTGGGTTCGGATGAGCCTGAAAGCGGATGGTCCGGTTACGACCCAATTGCGGGCCTACATTATACGGCACCCAATGCCTGGGATAATGCGGAACGTGCAGGTTCCGACATCATGCTTCGCGAGCTTGCGATTATCCAACTTAATGGGGTTGATCGTTAAATCGGAATTTACTGCCTTTGTCATATTGGCCGTTTGGGTTTTTGCCGAGGTCACATGTCTACAACGCGCCAATATTTGATCAGAGCAGCCAAGCGCGACGGGATAATAATCGCTATCCTTGCACTCGTTACATTCGCGATATGCGTGGGCCTCGATGCATTCGACTACGTAGTTCTTTTGTCGAGAGAACACGAAAATTGGGAATTGGATGAAATCCTCACGACACTGATGGTACTTCCCATGGCCATTAGCGTTGTTGCTGTACGGCGCCTCAAGGACGCTCTTCGAGAATTGAGTATCCGGGTTGAAGCTGAACGAACAGCCAACGATTTGGCTTTGCGTGATCCCCTGACACAGCTTCCGAACCGTCGAGCATTCTCTCAGCTAGCCTCGGAATTTGCGGAATGCGGAAGGGAACGCCCATTCCTGCTGGTTTTGCTAGACCTCAATCGCTTCAAGGCCGTCAATGACCTACGCGGACATGTAGCAGGCGACCAGCTTCTAGTCGGGGTGGCGGAAAGGTTGACGCGTATCACCAATATTGAAGCAACGGTTGCAAGATTGGGCGGAGATGAGTTTGTTGTGCTCATTCCCGATGTTGGCAATGACGCCCAAGAGCAGCGTTGGCTACAGCGATTGTCGGCGTGCTTTGACAAGCCGTTCACCCTTGGAGACCATCAAGTTTCGGTCGGTGCGAGTATGGGGGCACGTCGCGTCAACGAAAAATGTAACGACGTGGAGATTCTGCTCAATCAGGCCGATGCGGCAATGTACCGGTGCAAATCGCGACGCGCCAATGCCTTTTGTGTTTTTCAGCCTGGCATGGAACAGGCTTCGATCTTGAATGCATCCGTAGCCGAACAGCTACGCCTTGCCGCGTAAGCGCTGTTTTCAGCCCACGTCAGCCCAGGGCATGAGTTCGCCGACGCGGTTGGCCGGGTGACCGTTGGCGAGGCTCGAGAGAGTGGCGGTCAACCAAGCGTTCGGGTCGATGCCGGACGGCTTGCAGTTTTCGATGAGTGTGGCGATCACCGCCCAGTTGTCGCCGCCTTCGTCGGAGCCAGCGAACAGCGCATTTTTGCGATTGAGTGCAAGCGGGCGGATGGAGCGCTCGACGGTGTTGTTGTCGAGATCTATGCGGCCATCATCAAGGAACCGGAGGAGACCATCCCACCGGGTGAGCGCATAGCGGATCGCTTCACCGAGCCTGCTCTTGGTGCTGACCTGCCGGACACGGGTGTCGAGATACTGGTGGAGATCGTCCACGATGGGCCTGCTCCGTGCATTGCGGACGGTCTGGCGTTGCCGCGCCGACGATCCCCGCACTTCGCCTTCGATGGCATAGAGTTCGGCGATGCGGCGCAGCACATCTGATGCGACCGGCGAGCTGTCTGCCAGTTCGTAGAATTCCCGACGCCGCGCATGAAGCGGTACGCGATTTGGTGCGGGCTCGCGAATCGGCGGGTGAAGCGCTGAAGCGGGCTCGCCAGCAACTCCAGTCCTTCCTGCTGCGTCACGGCCGGGTCTGGGGCTTGTACCGTCCGAGAGTTCGACTGGGGAGCGAGTCAGGCGAGCAGGGATCACCAAGGCTGGTAACTCACGCGCACGCCGGGTCCTCGTTGAGGGGGCCTGGACTTACCGCTATCCGGCCCGGGTGAGCCCCACCATCCAGGCGCGTCTCGATGGACTGCCAAGGGCGGTGCGCAAGACCGCCTGGAAGGGCCAGATCCGGCTTTGTACCCGCTATCGCAAGCTGATCATGGCGGGCAAGCACAAGACCGTCGTCGTAACCGCGATCGCACGCGAGATGGCGGCATTCCTGTGGGCAATCGGCCAAGAGGTTGCGCCGACCCCCTAAGCGTAAAGAGCAATAACCAGCAACGAGTCGAAAAGGTAGGAGTGAACAGAACCTGCATCATCCTCTGCTTGATGTGCAAAGTTGGGAGCAGAGCCCCGGTGGGGAACCCTCGCGAACTCTATGTGGCCGGCCCAGTCGATGCCCGAATTTAGACCGAGGCAGCCCCAGACGAACCTACGGAAATGCGGTATCCAACCCGCGGATAAGAGTATGCCAACCGTCGTCGAAAGCCCTGCTCCCTACTTTGTGCATCAGCTTCAAAACCTCAGCGCATCGTCACCTTGCGACGGAAAGGATGCAACATGCCAAAGGCTATTGATCACGAACATAAGAGAGTTCGGGTCTTATGTTGAATCTGACGTGACCCCCAGCTTTCCCCAAGCTGGGATTAGAGCCAGGCGGCAGAGCATGAGTAAACTGCCCCAACCCTCGCCCCTAACTCGGTTCGCGGACGCTAGCGAAATTGTGCGGCCATGGGCGGGGTGTCGATCAATATGACGCCTGCTTAACCGCCCAATTTCGGCTTGAGGCGCTGTTCAACGACCAATGGATGGCGGAGACGGAGGGATTCATATCCCCTAGCTATAGTATTGTTTTAGAAATATTTTTCCATAGCTATTTGTTTCCAGAACCCCCTAAAATGCCCCCATTTAAGATCTGACGTGAATAGCCCCGAGTTTTTTAGTTTGCCGAACATGCGCTCGACGCGGTTGCGATCCCGGTATCGGCGATAATCGGGATGCTCTGGCACCTTGCGGTTCGAGCGGGGTGGGATGATCGGCAGTATGCCCCGGATCAGTAGGCTTTCACGGAAGCGATTCCCGTCATAACCCTTGTCTGCCAGCAGCGCCTTGGGCGTGGCGACCGGGATCTCCATCAGCGGCTCGGCTGCGGTGTAATCGGAGGCCTCACCGCCGGTCAGGATGAAGCCGAGAGGCAGTCCCTGATTGTCACAGCGGGCGTGGATTTTGCTCGTAAAGCCGCCGCGTGATCGACCAAGAGCGTTCGCACAAGCCCCCCTTTTTCGCCCGCTGCCGAGACGTGGCCGCGAACACTGGTGCTGTCGATCATGTGCTGCTAGTCGTCGGTCAGACCAAGATCAACCAGCATTTGCAGCAGCGCATCCCAGACGCCCTGCTCGGCCCATCGTCGGAACCGGACATAGACCGAGTTCCACTTACCGTATCGCTCGTGCATGTCGCGCCAGGGACAGCCGACCCGCAGCACGTGGGGCATGCCATTGAGGAAGCGACGGTTATCGCCCGCTGGCCGCGCCCAGCGACTACGCTCAGACGGCAGCGGCGGCCCGATCAGTTCCCACTCCGCATCGGATAAATCCCCGCGACCCATGACTGCTCCCCAAAAGCAGTCTTGAATCAGAACCGCGCAGGTTTGGGAATCCCTTTTGTCAACACAGCCTAGCAGTCTGAGGGGAAAGTTTTTCAACTACGACGGTAGACAATTGAGTGGGTGGCGGTTACGGCAGCCATCTGCGTAATGATAATTTAAGCTGCCTATTACAATAAGTTCGGAATGGTTTTGCTGCCCAACTGTGAAATTGGGCTGTATTTTACGGGGGTTTTGGAATGATTATCAGGTCGAATCGTGCTCTTGCCATCGGTGTGTCTGCCATGGCGATTGCCGCGGCATCGCCAGCTCTGGGCGGAACTCAGGCTGGCATTGGTCAGACAACCACTCAGGCAGACGTCAACTCGACACTGACAATCAGTCAGATCGGCGATGATTTCACTTTCGGTGTGGATGATACGGGTGCAACGGCAGCTGCAAACGTCAATAACGTTGCAACTGGTCAGGTCACCCAATCTGCCTCCGCCACAGGAGTGGGCACGGGGCTGGGTGACGCCAATATCGTTTTGACCAATGACGGTTCTGTGACGGTTCAGGCTCTTGCGGAGGCAAGCAATGCTGCTGGCGCTGCGACTGCAGATGCCGATATTCAGACCGGTTTCCTTCAGGTCGGCATTGGTGCTGCGAGTGCGACCCCGGTATTCGACAATAATGGCAGCCTGGCTGTCACGGCGACGGCCACGGCCGTTGCGTCTGATGGCGCTGATGCCGATGCTTATGTTGGTACAGGCATCTATCAGTCGGCCAATGCGGGCACGATGGCCAGCGCTACGCTCAACAACCCTGCTTCATCCGGTATCGTCATTTCGGCGCTCGCTGACGCTGCGGGCAGCACGGCTGATGCTTACGCGTCAATTGGGGATGGTATTGCTCAATACGCGCAGGGTGCAGATGCGGCGGCAAACATCGTCAATGACGGTGCGTTGGCCATAACTGCAACTGCAAATGCGGCGGGTACGGCAACGACCACGGGTATCGATGTTGATGCTGACGCTTATATAAATGACGGGGTATACCAGTCGGCCAGCGCTTCGACTGGTGCTGCCACGGTCAGCCTGTCAAACACCTCTTCAATCACATTGTCTGCCATTGCTGATGCTGTGAATACAGGTGGCTCGGCAGATGCCTATGCGTCTGTAGACAGCGCCCTGTCTCAGGGGGCCTATGGTGGTTCTGCGGCCAGTGCTGAGCTGACAAATGCGTCCACCGGTGCGATTGCCGTTACTGCAACTGCGCATGCATCGGGCACCAGTGCTGAGGCCGACGCTCAGAATGAATCTGCAATTTATCAATATGTGACCGCGGATGTTCAGGGTGGGACCGCCTCTGCTTCTGTAACCAATGATGGTGCGATTGATCTGACGGCTGCCGCTTCGGCCACGGCAACGGGATATGCGGATGCTGAGGCTACAGTTTCTGATGCCGTCAACCAATATGTTTACGCCTATGGTGGTGCGAGTGATGCCTCGGCTGTTCTCACGAATAATGCCACATTGACCATCGCTGCCGATGTCACTGCTGCTGGCGCGAGTGCAGATGCCTATGCATCTGTTGATGGCGGCATTTCGCAGGAGGCTAGCGCGTTTGACTCCGGCACCGTCCTCAGCGGAAATGCTGCTGTGTCGCTGGTCAATTCTTCGACCGGCGTTCTGGACTTCACTGCTGATGCATCGGCCAATGCAACGGCATCCTTTGCGGACGCCTATGCAACCGTAGAAGATGCGATTTATCAATATGCCCGCGCGGATGGTGGCGATGCATCTGCCAGCCTGACGAATGATGGTGCGCTGAACGTCGCGGCCAATGCCCTGGGTGTGTCCACCGGTAGCTCTGCTGATGCAACAGCCTATGTCGATTACGGCATCGAGCAGGAAGCTGATGGCTATCTGGGTGGGGGTGCTTCAGCGTCGTTCACCAACTCGGCTACCTACAATGTCACGGCGAACGCCGTGGCTACGGCGGCTGCCTATGCTGATGCTTACGCCTCTGCCTATGAAGCCATCTATCAGGATGTTTACACTACGGCGGGCGGTGATGCGACAGCGGATGTGGCCAATACCGGCACGATCAATGTCGCGGCTGATGCGACTGCCAACGGTGCCTCGGCCGAAGCGACGGTCTACGCGGATTATGCAATTTCGCAAAACGCTTATGCTGGCGCTTCGGGCACGATGCCGGGCGGTAACGCTGCCGTTTCGGTGACCAATGCCTCGACCGGCGTGATCAGCGTTACGGCAGATGCTGTCGCCAATGCGACGGCATCTTATGCTGATGCCTATGCCTCCAACTATGATGCCATCTATCAGTATGCGCGTGCATATAATGGTGACGCATCGGCCAGCGTAACCAATGAAGGTGCGCTGGATGTCACGGCAAGTGCCATTGCTATGTCAACCGGCAGTTCGGCTGAAGCATCGGCTGAAGTTTCCTACGGCATCTCGCAGAATGCATATGGCTATGAGGGTGGCAGTGCCTCGGCATCGCTCACCAACAGCGCGACCTATAATTTCACTGGCCTGGCGCAAGCGACCGGCGCTGCTGATGCAGAGGCGGATGCAGAGGCCAGCACGGCTGTCTATCAATATGTCCGCACCTATGAAGGCGGCGATGCCACGGCTGATGTGACCAATACCGGGACCATCACGATTTCTGCAGATGCGGCGGCGAATGGCGCCGATGCGGATGCCGAGGCAAGCGTTGAATATGGCTTTACGCAGAACGTTTATGCCTATGATTCCGGTACAACGCTGGGTGGCAGCGCGTCTGCATCGCTCACCAACGCGTCGACTGGCGTCATTAGCCTTTCGGCAGATGCTGCGGCCAATGCGACGGCATCTTTCGCAGATGCTTATGCGACGGCTTACGAAGCGGTGTATCAATATGCGCGGGCCGAAGGTGGCGATGCATCGGTTAGCATTACGAATGATGGCAGCTTTGACATCACGGCCAATGCACTTGCTGTGTCCACGGGCAGCTCTGCGGACGCAACGGCTTACAATGAATATGCATTCGAGCAGTCTGCTCGCGCCTATTTTGGTGCGGATGCGTCTGCTTCGATTGCAAACTCGGCTACGATCAATGTCACCGCAGCGGCCACGGCTACCGCGGCTGCCTATGCTGACGCCTATGTCAGTGCATACAATGCGATCGATCAGGATGTGGATTCCTACGATGGCGGTGGCAATGCCACGGCAGATGTAACCAATACGGGCAGCTTTATTGTCTCGGCAGATGCTGTTGCCAATGGTGCCTCTGCTGAAGCTACCGCCTACAATGAATATGCCATCGAGCAGGATGCCGATGCCAACAATTCAGGCACGGTGCTGAGCGGTGATGCCACGATTTCGCTGACCAATGCTTCAACCGGTGTGATCAGCATCACGGCGGATGGTGCGGCCAATGCGACCACATCCTTTGCTGATGCATATGTTTCCAACTATAACGCGATCGACCAGGATGCGAATGCGGGTGGTGGCAATGCCACTGTCAGTGTCACCAATGACGGCGCGCTGGACATCACGGCCAATGCTCTGGCTGTGTCGATGGGCAGCTCTGCCGATGCAACGGCATATAATGAGTATGCTATCGAGCAGGATGCATACGCCTATCTGGGCGGCAATGCCTCGGCTTCGATCACGAACACGGCGACTGTGAATGTTACCGCGGTGGCCACTGCATCTGCGGCTAATTACGCTGATGCCTATGTCTCCAACTATGAGGCTGCCAATCAATATGCCTACGCCATTGGCGGGGGCGACGCTTCCGTTTCTGTAACGAATAGCGGCACCTACAATATCTCCGCAGATGGCGTAGCAAATGGCGCCAGCGCAGAAGCGACCGTGTATAATGAATATGCCTTCAGCCAGACGGCCTATGCATATGACTCAGGCACGGTTCTCGGCGGCAATGCCTCGGCTTCGCTGACCAATGCTTCTACTGGTGTGATCAGTGTCACGGCCAATGCCTCGGCCAGTGCCACAACATCCTATGCTGATGCATATGTCACCAATTACGAAGCTATCGGGCAATATGTCCGCGCTGAAGGTGGTGATGCCTCTGTCAGCGTTACCAATGATGGCAGCCTGGATGTTGCATCCAATGCAAATGCCATTTCAGGCGGCAGTTCGGCTGAAGCGACGGCGTATAATGAATACGCTATCTCGCAATATGCCTATGCCCAGCAGGGTGGCAGTGCGATGGCGACAGTGTCGAATACCGGCACTTACAATGTCCTGTCCTCGGCTAACGCTGAAGGTGTGAACTACGCTGAAGCATATGCCACCGCCTATGACGCAATTTATCAGTCCGCCCGCTCTTATGGTGGCGATGCGACCGCTGATGTGACCAATAGCGGGTCGATGACTGTTGCGGTGGATGCAGCTGCCGTCGGTTCGAGCGCTGAAGCGACTGCATATAATGAATATGCGATCAGCCAGAATGCCTATGCTTACAGTACCGGCACGACGCCGAGCGGTAATGCTTCAGTTTCTCTGGCGAATGCTTCGACCGGTGTGATCAGCATTTCGGCTGATGCTACGGCCAATGCAGCTACCTATGAAGCAGAGGCCTATGCTTACGCATATGATGGCGTGTATCAGTACGCTTATTCGCAAGATGGCGATGCTTCGGTCGCATTGACCAATGACGGTGCACTCAGCGTTGCTGCAGTGGCCAACGCCGTTGGTGGTACGGATGCGAACGCCACGGCGACTATCGAATCCGGCATCTATCAATATGCCTATGCTGCGAATGGTACGGCCACGGTCGATTTGACCAACACTGGCTCGCTCGATTTCTCAGCAACGGCTCACGCGGTTGCAGGAACCTCTGGCACCAATGATAGTGCAACTGCCTATGCTACGGGCACGCCGGTAATCGATCAGTATGCCAATGGGTCAACCGTTGCGCTCAGCAACTCGGGTTCCATCAGCATTGTTGGTGCCGCGACGGCTACCGGTGATGAATATGCTCAGGCAGTTGCAGAATTCACTGGCGTTGAGCAGTACTCGACCGGCACTGACGGTTCTGTATCGTTCTCGAACAGTTCGGATGGCATGTTTGACCTGGCTGCTTCGGCAACGGCTACGGCTGATGTTGCAGATGCATATGTCTTCGTGCAGGGCGCGGAACAGCAGGTGTCGGTAACTTCATCTGCTGCGGTCAGCTTCAGCAATGCGGGGGCCTTCTCCGTGGCTGGAACAGCCAATGCAAATGGCGTGACCGCTGCAAGTGCAAGCGCCGTTGCAATCGGTGTAACGCAAGAGGCTGACGGTACGGCGCCAGCATACAGCTTTGCCAATAGCGGCACCTTCTCGGTCGCTGCTGAAGCCAACGCTGTGGCGGCTACAACCGCTACCGCTTATGCATTTGCTGGTGGTTACGGTATCTGTGTTTCGGGCGCGAGCTGCACGGGGCCGGTAAGCCTGACGGTTTCCAACTCGGGTGCGTTCTCGGTCACTGCCACTGCAACCGGCGGCACCACTGCCGAAGCACTGGGCATGTATCTGGGCGTGAACGGCACCGTGGAGGAATCGCTCGACGGTACGGTTGATAACAGCGGAGCGCTGGAAGCCTTCGCGATTGCCTCTGGCGCAACCGGCGATGTCGCCAGCGCAACCGGCCTCCACATGGAATCGGGTATCAACAATCTGACCGTGACCAATTCGGGCACGATCAGCGCATCGGCCCAGACGACAGGTGGAACTTCAACCGCCAACGCTGTTTTGGTGAGCGACTATGGTGTGGTTGTACCGGCTGGCACTGAAACCTTCACGTTGAACAATGATGGCGGCACGATCATCGCCCGTGAAAGCGTGGATGGCGGTGCAAGCTGGACGCATGGCATGGCGATCGACACCAGTCTGGCGCCGAATATGTCGGTTATTAATCTGTCCGGTGACGGTTACATCTACGGCGATATCGATATTGCCGCGGCAGATGTGATCAACCTGACGGGTGGCGAAACCGGCTTTGACGGCGTCATCAATCCGGGCATGGAACTGGAAGGTACTCTGAATGTCATGAGCGGCGGTACGCTTTATCTGATCGATGAGCCTACCGATAATCCGTCCTATGACGGCCAGGCCGCTGTCAATGTGGATGCTTTCAATCTTGCGGCAGGCGCTACCCTTGCGCTCCAGATGCCGAATGACGCAACCGGTACGGGCAGCTATCCCTTCGTGGTCGCGAATACTGCGGACGTCACGGATGCGACGCTGGAAATTCGTCCTTCGAGTTCCAACGGCCTGTATGCCGACAGCTACACATTTGAAGACGTTATCGATGCTGGCGCGTTGACGGGCCAGTTCGCGGATGTTGTGGTTTCCGGCGGCACGCCGTTGCTGACCTTCGCAGCATCCTATGACGCCAATGATAATGTCGATCTTACGATGTCACGCGTCGCATTCGATGCGATCCCGGGGCTCACGATCAACCAGGCATCGGTCGCTGGCGCTATTGAAAACGTCTACTCGAATGCTCTGACTGGCGGGTTCGCGACGATGGTTGGGAACCTGTTCACTCAGGATGCTTCAACCTACATCTCGTCACTGGATCAACTGACTGGTGCGCAATATGCAGGTTATCTGCAGTCACTGTCTTCACTGGGCGGACGTTTCAACAATCTGCTTGGTCAGGCCGGTACTTGCGCAGCCATTGCCGAGGATCGGGACACCTGCCGTAGTGAAGGTAGCGGCCGTATCTGGGGCCAGGCCAATTACGGCCATGTGAGCAAGGATGGCGACGTCGAAGCATCCAGCTACAAGGCCAACCAGTATTACATTGCACTGGGTGGTGACTTTAACGCTGGGCAGGATATCGTGGTCGGCCTTGGCGCTGCCTATGTCGATAACGGTCTGAACTTCGCCAACTATAACGGTGAAGTTGACGCTGACGGCTTCCAGATTGGTGCCTACGCCGTGTACAGCCCGGGTAACTACTACCTCAAGGCTGTGACCAGCTTCACGGATCTGAACGGTGACTCCTCACGCGATGTGAACGTCGGAACCACCGCTGGTACAGTGGTTGGTTCGCCGGATGCGCGTATCTGGGCATTCACTGCAGAAGGTGGCTATGACCTTCCCATGGGCACCTCCATCCTGACGCCTTATCTGGGCCTGGATTATACCGCTGCGAAGCTGAAGAGCTTCACGGAAACCGGTGTTGACGGTGCGAACCTGGATGTTGCTGGTGGAACGCAGAACCGCGCCGCGACCCGCCTGGGCGTCAAGTGGACCGGCAACTTCGGTGATGTTGTTCCGCAGCTGGATCTTGGCTGGCGTCACCAGTTCGGTGATAACCGTGCTGACTTTGCCGCCGCGTTTGATGGTGTTACAGCAAGCGACTTTTCCATCATCTCCCAGACTGAGAAGAAGGACCAGGCTCTGGTTGGCGCTTCGATCAGCGGGCAGCTTGGCGGCAATGTCGGCTTCCGGATTCGCTATCAGGGTCAGTTCAACGGAGATGTTGATAATCACAGCGGTGGTATCACACTGTTCGTCCCGCTGGGCGGCAAGTGATCGACAGCTGATCAGCTGAACCAAGTACAGGGGCGAGGGGGTTTTCCTCTCGCCCTTTGCATTACACATACCCGAAACTTTTTCGCTGGAAGCAGAGCAAGATGTCGCTGAAGAATGAAACCGTTACAGATCAGATGATTCAAAAAGTTCAGCAAGGTTCGCTGAATATGACTGAAGGTCAGGCCATTGCGATGGCGGGAGAGCTCTTCGGTCGCGGGAAATATGGGCAGGCCGAAAAGGTTTGCCGGCAAATCATTCAGCACCGGCCGTCGCACGCAGATGCGCATAACATCCTTGGCGTAACGTTGAATGCGCAGGGAAAAGCCAAGGAAGGTATTGCAAGCATCCGCCGCGCGATCAAACTCGCGCCGAAAATTGGCAGCTATCATGCCAATCTGGGCGAAATACTGCGTAAGAACGATAAGCTGCCCGATGCGCTCATAACTCTGATGGAAGCCGTCAAAATCGATCCGAAGAATGCGCAGGCGTTCAACAATCTCGGGATCGTTCGGTATGAGCGGAAGGAATATGACGCCGCGGTTGCATCCTATCGCAGTGCTCTCGAGATCAACCCGAAATTCCCCGAAGCATATAACAATCTGGGTAATTCGCTGCGTATGCAGGGCGACCAAGAGGAAGCTCTGTCTGCCTATCAGCAGGCCATTGCTCTTCGTGAAGTTTACCCTGAAGCATATAACAATCTGGGGACTTTGCTACGCGAGCAAAAAAAGATTGATCAGGCCGAACACGCGCTGAAGAAAGCGATTCAGCAAAATCCGGGTTACATTGAGGCCTATAACAATCTGGCGGCTGTGCACCATCTTGAAGGGAAGGATGTTGATGCATTGCGCCAGTTGGCGGAAGCCCTGCGCATCAATCCGCGCAATGCGGCCAGCCTGGTCTTGACCGCACGCATCCAGTTGAAGCGCGCCAATTACGAAGCATGTGAGAAAGCATGTCGGATCGTCCTGCATGATGATCCGTCAAATGCGGAGGCACTGACTGTTTTAGGGCAGTTGCTGCATGATCTGGATCGATATGAACAGGCGCTGCAGGTGCTTGAAAAATCGATCGAACTGGAACCGGATAATGCCGAGGCCAGAAGTTTCTACGGCGTCGTTTTGAAGTCGGTTGGTCGCATGGATGAGGCGCGCGAAGAGATTTTGAAAGCGCTGGAACTCAACGACACACTTTATGCGGCATATGCGAACCTGAACGACCTGGTTGATTTTGCGGAAGAAAAGGAACTTTTTGACCGCATTGAAGCCACGATGGAGGCGATTGAAGATCAGACTGCGGACAGGGTTCTGCCGCTGCACTATGCCTACGCAAAGGCGCTGGACGATGTTGGCCAGCATGAAAAGGCGCTGGAACATTATGTTGCGGGTGGGAAGCTGAAGCGTGCGTCTCTCAATTACGATGAAAAGGAATCCGCTGCGTTCCTTGAAAACATCAAAAAGACATTCAACGCAGAGATGTTCGCCAACCGCCCCTTCAAGGGAATATCCAATGATAAATTGATATTTATCGTCGGGATGCCCCGTTCCGGCTCGACCCTGGTTGAGCAGATAATTTCCAGCCATCCGGATGTTTTCGGCGCGGGTGAGGTCAAATATCTCAGCAATGCCGTTCACCTTCTGCGGGACCGCTTCCCCGGTCTGTCGCGTTATCCCGAGATCGTTGGGGAGCTGAATGAAGGACAGTTTGAGATCCTGGCGGATTCCTATCTGTCGAAGATTTCTCAATCGGCAGGCGATGCGAAGAAAATCACTGATAAATTGTTGACCAATTACTTCTTTGTCGGACTGATCCACCTTCTTTATCCAGAAGCCAAGATCATCAATACGCGGCGGGATTCTGCTGATAACTGCCTTTCGGCATTCACCAAATTGTTCAAGGACGACATGCCGCACAGCTATGACCTTGGCGAGCTGGGGCGGTATTATATGCGGTATGAAGGCCTGATGGACCATTGGACCAAGGTTCTTCCGGAGGGTGTTATGCATACTGTTGTGTACGAAGATGTGGTGAACAACACTGAACCGACAGTACGTGAGTTGATCGAATTTTCCGGCCTTGGCTGGGATGACGCTTGTCTTGAGTTCCACCGATCAAAACGTCCGGTCAAAACTGCCAGCGTCGCCCAGGTGCGCAAGCCAATCTACAAATCTGCGGTTGAGCGCTGGCGCCGATATGGGGCGGGATTGCAGCCGCTTCTTGAAGCGTTGGGCAGGGCGTAAAACTCGTTATCTGAAGTGCCGGTAAGGGCACACTGTCCCGAGCCAAGCCGGCAATGGCTGGACCCAGTTGACGTTGACATTGAACTTGTCGGGTTCCTGTGACGTGACCCCTGAATTTTGGACCGTTTCGAGTTAGAGTTTTCCGCCGTAGACATCCTTGGCTGGGCGAGGAGTTACGGCATGAAGGCATCGAAGTTCACGGACGCGCAGAAGGCGTTCGTTATCAAGCAGGGTGAAGAAGGGACGCCTGTGGCGGAGATCTGCCGGAAGGCAGGCATCAGCCAGGCGACTTACTTCAACTGGAAGAAGAAGTACGCGGGGCTGATGCCATCGCAGATGCGACGGCTGCGCGATCTGGAAGATGAGAACGGCCGGTTGAAGAAGATCGTCGCCGATCTGACGCTGGACCGCGAGATGCTGCAGGATGTCATCAAACGAAAGCTCTGAGGCCGGATCGCAAGCGCGAGATTATCGACGCGGTACGGCAGGACTGGCAGGTGACGATCCGCAGGGCATGTGCGGCTTTGCAGTTTGATCGCTGACCTATCAATACCAGTCCCGCCGAACCGATCCGGCCTTTCTGAAGAAGCGCATCAAGGAGATCTGCGAGACGCATGTCCGTTATGGCTACCGGCGGGTGTATTACATCTTGCGCCGGGACGGGTGGGCCGTGAACCTGAAGAAGGTCTACAGGCTTTACAGGGAGTTGGGCCTGCAACTGCGGAACAAAACACCCAAGCGGCGGGTCAAGGCGAAGCTGCGGGAGGATCGTGCGCCGGCGAACAGGCCGAACGATGTCTGGGCCATGGACTTCGTTCACGACCAGCTGGCGACGGGGCGCAAGCTTCGCATCCTGACGGTGGTTGACACGTTCTCGCGGTTATCGCCGGTGATCGATCCACGGTTCAGTTATCGTGGCGAAGACGTGGTCGCCACGCTGGAACAAGCATGCAGGAAGATCGGCTATCCGAAGACGATCAGGGTAGACAATGGCAGCGAGTTCATCTCTCGAGACATGGATCTGTGGGCTTACCAGCGCGGTGTGACCCTGGACTTCTCCCGCCCTGGCAAGCCCACAGACAATGCGTTCATCGAGGCGTTCAACAGCAAGCTGCGCAGCGAATGCCTGAACGCTCACTGGTTCCTGAATCTGCAAGACGCTTGCGAAAAGCTGGAGGCCTGGCGTAGACACTACAACGAAGAGCGACCGCACAGCGCGATCGGGAATATCCCCCCGATCATGCTGGCAAACTCAGCCGGTGAGACCAGCCCACGGTTCTGAGAAAGGCGGAAAAATCCAGACCCAAGTGGTCCGACGTTGGGTAGCAGTGCACAACAACCGCCCGGCTCTAATCCCAGCTGGGGGAACGCTGGGGGTCACGTCACCACGAACTTCTGGCGCGCAGCCCTGGCGAAATGACGAACGCCGCACCGGGGACGCCATGGGAAATCCTGCCCGTGCAAGGGCGCGCGCCGGTTGCCTATGTCGAGGCAGCCGCATCGCCCAGTATCACGTCATTCTCGCTCTACTGCGAAAACGGCAGGCCCTATATGGCGATGCTGTTGAACAAGCCTGCCAGCAGCCAGCGGAGCACCGTGACTTGGAACTTCGCGGGCGGACTGGTCGACATTCCAGTGCAACGGGCGAACAACGCCGGCACCTACTGGGTGGGCGGAATCACCGGAACACCGCTGCTTCAGCAACTGCTCACCCAAAAGGGTATGGTATTCCTGCGGATCGACGGCAGGCTTGAGGGACAAGCTTCACTGATCAATGCCCCATCGACACTGCGTGCGGCGCTGCGACAGTGCGTGAAACTGTAATTTCCGTCGCACTCCATGGGGCGATTCCGGGCGGAATCGATCGTGTCGACCGTGGACGGGCCCGCATATGGAAGCGGATCATCGAGCCGCAGGCGCACCCAAAATCGGCGGAGAAATTACCATCAGTCATTTTACGCTCGAAATACTGGCTCAGGCCTTCCGCAGTGGGGAGAAGAGAGCACACCCTACCCCTCACCGGGAGTCGATCTTTGGCGTAAGATATTGATCTGCAATACCTTTGTCCGTACGCCCCGAAATCCCGCAGAACTGACCATTGGTCACCGCGCTGACCACTGGTGACCAGCTGCCCCAACCCTCTGACAGCAAACGGATATCCACGCTTGAATTTGCAGCTTGTTCTATCTATGTTCTAAATCAAGGAGGCGGATCGTAAAGGGGCGTGGAGAATGCCCGAATGCCGCGACGCCATCACCTTGCCTGCTATGTAACGCAGGATATCTTCGACCAGTTCTGTGCTCTTGCAACAAGCCGCCACATGACGGTGACGGGCCTGCTGCGCAAACTTGTCATCGACGAACTCGACGCCGCTGCGCTGCTCGGTCCGGGCGATCTGGAGCGCAATGTCATGTTCACGGCAAGGGCGGTGGGCGCGCTGCTCGAACGCCATGATCCCAAACTCTATGCGCAGGTAATCACAGCCTGGCGCAGCGACCTTTCCGGCGAGGACCGCGGCGATGTGGGATGACGCGCGCTCCACCTTTGACGAGCCGTTCTACCTCACCCGCTGGGTCGGTCCGAAGCTGGCCGTCGCTATCGTTTTTGCAGTCCTTTACCTGTCGATCCGGTACCAGCTGGAGGTCCATTCCAGCGTCACCACCAACACCTTCGGCCTGGCCCATGCCAAGGCGAATTTGTTCCTGTTTCTGGGCGCGAGCGGGGACGCGCAATGGTACTTCTCTGGTGGTGGCGAAAGCTTCGTCGTGCAGCAGGACGTGGTCGCAACCACTAATCCTTTCATGGCGGCGTGGGCCCATATGCTGGACCGGATCGTGCGCGGTACATGGATCGCGGCAGGTCTGCTGTTCGCACCGCCAGCGCTCTGGCATTCGTTGCCCGTTCTGGAAGAAGCACTGGCCCGGTTCAGGTTGCAATGGGCAAGATTGCGTGAGCGGAATGCGCTGCCGGAAGACGTACCGGTTGAGCCCCCGGTACCGACCAAACCACGGCGGCGGCCCAAGTCCAAGGCGGTGCGTGGCGAGCAGCTTTCCTTGCCCTTCGCCGAACCTGACGGGAGACGGCCCAAGGCTTCGAGCGATGCGATCGATCCGATACAAACGCGCACTGTGCAGCGTGTCGAACAAGTGCCGACGCGCCCACCCGATCCGGCCTCTGAACTGCCACCCGCCTTGCCGCCGCCGGTGACCTCCGAGGAACCCCGGTTCGTTCCCGGTCAGGCCCGCCGCAAGTCAAAGCGTGAGGACAAATAATTGCTCTCGGTTGCATCGGTTCGTTCGGCAGGAGGCGCGGCATCGTACTTCGCTGCCGACAACTATTACACCCGCGAACAGGGCCAGGGTGAATGGTTCGGCAAGGGCGCCGAGGCATTGGGCCTGACTGGCAGGATCGATGCAAAGCAGTTCGAAGCCGTGCTGCGCGGCGAACTGCCCGACGGTTCGCGCGTGGGTCGCGAAGGCATTCACCGTGCCGGGATCGACCTCACATTCTCGATGCCCAAGAGCTGGTCGCTGATCGCGCTGGTGGGCGGGGACCGGCGGATAATCGAGGCCTATGGCGAGGCGGTAAAGGCAACGCTTGGCTGGGCAGAGAGGAACGCGGCGCAGGCCCGTGTCGATGACGGGAAAGGCCAGAAACTGGTGCCGACCGGCAACCTTGTTGTCGGCCTATTCGAGCACGATACGAGCCGAGCTCAGGAACCGCAAAGCCACTTCCATGCCGTTATCGCCAACATGACGCAGTTGCCGGGTGGCGAATGGCGCGCGCTGCGCAATGACAAGCTCTGGACCTTCAACACGCTATTGAACTCGATAACGATGGCGCACTTCCGGCGCAGCGTCGAAGCGATGGGCTACAGGATCGGCGACCGTTCGAAACACGGCAACTTCGAAGCAGCCGGTATCGCGCGCAACATGGTGATGGCATTCAGCACCCGCCGCCAGCAGATTCTGGCCAAGATCAGCGAGATGGCATCGCGTTCTCCGCAAGCTCTACAGGCTGCCACGCTGATGACCCGCGAGAACAAGGCGCCTGTCGAGGATCGCCGCGCGCTCTATGCAGGATGGAAGGAGACCGCAACCGAGATCGGGCTCGATCTGAACGCCATTCGCGCCGAAGCGGATCAAAGGTTCCAATCCGAACCCGGCATGACCCGGCGCATGGGCGAAGTGTGGAGCACGATTGCCAGCAAGGCGCGGGATATTGCCGATCGCTTTGCGAGTGCCGTGGGTCTGCCATCCAGCGATCCCTATCTGCCGCAGCGGTTCCCCAATCAGACACCAGGCGACATTGCCGCTGCCCATGCGGTGGCATCAGCCATCCGTCACCTCGAACAACGCGAGGCAGGCTTTGCCGTGACCGATATTGCGAAGGCAGCGCTCGACTTCGGCCTGCCGACGACCATCGACGAGGTCGAGAAGGCGATCGATCGTCAATTGCGCAATGGCAACCTGCAACGGGGGGCTGAGGAGCGTGTCGGACTGGTCACGACCACGCAGGGGCTGGCGACCGAGCGGCGCATGCTGGAGGAAATCGACAAGGGGCGCGGGACAGTCGTGCCGATCCTGTCGTCCGATCTCGCCGGGGAAAGTCTCCAGCACTTTGCGCAAGAAACGAACGGCTTTGCACTCAATCCCGGACAGGAAGCGGCTGGACGAATGATGTTTGCCTCCTCCGACCGCATCGTTGCCATCCAAGGAATTGCCGGAGCGGGCAAGTCGAGCCTGCTCGCACCCGCCGCGCGTCTGTTCGAAACACAGGGGCGCAAGGTCATGGGGCTGGCCGTGCAGAACACCCTGGTGCGTCAGCTTGAGCGCGATACCGGTATCGCCTCGATGACCGTGGCGCGGTTCCTCAAGGCCTATCGCCGGGATGTTGATAGAACTGCCAGGGCAGAGATGGCAGGCAGTGTGCTCGTGGTCGACGAAGCCTCGATGCTGGCCAATGCCGATCAGCTGCAACTGGTCGAGATCGCCAACCGGCTGCAGGTCGCGCGTCTCGTGCTGATCGGCGATGCGAAGCAGCTTGGCGCGGTCAATGCCGGCAAACCCTTTGCCCTCGCACAGGACGGAGGGATCGCGACCGCGCAGATGGACCAGAATGTTCGTGCCCGCGACGATACGATCCGCGAGGTCGCGAAAGCCGCGCAGGCAGGCGACGTCAACAAGGCCATGATCCTGCTCGCTGGCAAGGTGGTCGAAGCAACTGGCGGCGTGGTCGAACAGGCCGCGCGGCAATGGCTCGATCTGCCGAGGGACGAGCGTGAACGGACCATGATCTTTGCATCAGGCCGGCGGTTGCGCGATGCGGTCAACCTGACCGTGCAGGCGGGACTTCGTGACTTGGGCGTGCTCAGTGGTGACAAGCTGGCCGTTCGGGCGCTGGACCGGGTCAACCTCACCAATGAGGAACTGCGCTACGCGCACCACTACAAACCGTGCCGGATTGTCGAGCTGGCCAAAGCCGTCAAGGCACAGCGACTTGTCGCAGGACTTTACGCGGTCACCGGCGTAAATGAAAATGGCCGCGTGGAACTGGTCGATGCCCATGGCAAGCCGCATCGCTTCGATCCCGACCGTATCCGGCCCGGACAGGACAATCGCATCGCGCTTCACGAACAGCGGGAGCGGACCATCCATGCGGGCGATCGCATCCGCTGGACGACGAACGACCATCAGCGCGGACTGCTCAATGCCGATCGCGCCACGGTCACGGCGATCGGCAAGTCCCATGTCAATATCGAAACCTCGACCGGCATGAAGATGACCCTGGCAAAAACCGATCCGATGCTTTCCCGGATCGATCTGGCTTACGCCTACAACGCGCACATGGCCCAGGGCATGACCACCGACAAGGCGATCGTCGTCATGGAAGCGCGCGACACGAAACTGCTGACCCGGCAGAACTTCCTCGTCTCGGTTACCCGCGTGCGCGACGATCTTACCGTCTATGTCGATAAGGCCGACCAGGCCCAGCGGAAGCTGGAACTGCAATCGGGGGAA
The DNA here is from genome assembly GCF_001028705.1 of Croceicoccus naphthovorans. NCBI lineage: Bacteria > Pseudomonadati > Pseudomonadota > Alphaproteobacteria > Sphingomonadales > Erythrobacteraceae > Croceicoccus > Croceicoccus naphthovorans. Next base: position 103,457 of record NZ_CP011770.1, read on the forward strand.
AAGACTTCCGCGCTGGAAACCGTGGGCGAGAAGGAACCCAGGGCGCCCGAACTCGAATTGCAGCGCGAACGGGTCAAACCGTTCGAGATCGGCATTTGATTAGCGGCTTGGCCAGCCCAGCATCTTGTGCGGCGCGGGGAAAGCGTCGAGCAGCGTCGCGCCCCAGACATCGAGCAACTCGCGCCGACGTTCCATGTAGGCGGCGCGATTGTAGGCCCCTTCCGATCCCGACACGCCTTCGGGAACATGGGCAAGGATCAGGTCGATCACATGCCGGTCGCCCGGCGAACCGTTGCGTTCGGCCCATTCGTTCATGATCGTCGAGAACGAAGCCCGCCATCCATGCGGGACATGCCGCCCCTGATAGCCGCAACGGTTGTAGAAGTATGAAAGCGTGTTCTCGCTCATGGGCCGGTGGGCATTGCGGTTCGATGGAAAGATCAGCGGCCCGCGCCCGGTCAGCACCCATCCCGCGCGCAGGACATCGACCGCCTGCGGCGACAGCGGCACCAGGTGTTCGAATCCGTCATCGGACTTCAGCTCCTTGTCGAGCTTCATGCGATAGGCCGGTACCCGCCACAGCGCATCGGGGCACGGCTCATTGCTTTGCCAGTCCACGCCCTCGATCTCGTCCCATGGGAGCGCGCGGATCATGCCGGGGCGCTGTGCGGTCAGGGCCAGGAACCGTGAGGCGAGCTTGGTCAGCGGCGATGCCGGATCGGCTTCGGTCTTGCGCACCATGTCCTGCAACGCGTCGAGCGAGAGGAAGGCGGGCCGCTTCTTCGCGCGCGGCACGGGCTTCAGCGCCTTGGTCACGATTGCCGCCGGATCGCGCGAGCCTGCCCCTTCGGCAATGGCATGGACAAACACCGCCGACATGCGCTGGCGGACCCGGTGCGCCGTCTCGATCGCGCCGCGCTTCTCGATCTTGCGGAGCACGGACAGCACCATGGGTTCATCTATCTCGGCAATCGGCAGCATCCCGACCCACGGGAAGACTTCCTTCTCCAGGCTCGTGATCACATCGCGGGCATGGACTGGCGTCCAGCGGTCCTTTTGCAGATCGTACCAGCCCCGTGCCAGTGCTTCGAAGGTATTGACTGCTGCGACCGCGCGTTCAACCTTTGCCTTGGCCGCCTCGATCCCCGGATCGCGGCCATCCGACAGGAGCCGTCGGGCATCGGCCTTGCGGTCCCGCGCTTCCTTCAGGCCCATATCGGGATAGCGGCCCAGGACCAGCCTTCGTTCCTTGCCGGCAAAGCGATATTTGAGCCGCCAGCTACGCAAACCTGCTTTCGAGACGAACAGGTACAGCCCTTCGGAATCGGCGAGCTTGTAGTCCTTCTGCCTGGGCATTGCCTGCCTTACGGCCATGTCGGTCAGCATCTGTGCCCCCAAAGTCGCGTTCCGCTGCCCCCATATGTGCCCCCGGATCGGGGTGGATGCAGGCGGAAGATCGGAAACAAATAGAGAACAATAATGGCCGCAGAATGGCGGAAAAGCAAGGAAATTAGCGCTTTATGGGATATCCTCGGATCGCGAGGTGGCGGAGACGGAGGGATTCGAACCCTCGATACCCCGATAGAGGTATGGCTCCTTAGCAGGGAGCTGGTTTCAGCCACTCACCCACGTCTCCGGAAGGAGGGCGCTATAGCGGCGGTATCGGGGGCCATCAAGGGCCGAGAAACGAAAAGCGCATCGGGCCGGAAATCGGCACTCTTCGCGGCGCTTGGCGGACTCGATTCGTCGCGGAATCGATTCGATTCACCGCCCATTCATTGCCGCTGCGGCCACAGTGGGGTCACACCATCGCCGGATGGGGTAAGCACGCGTATGGGCGAAGGCCGCCACACGTGCCGGACCGGCGGGGCGCATACGAGATCGACGGGAACTTAGCATGATCATCCAGAGCATCCTTGGACGCACATTGGGCCGCAAGGTCGGCACGGCTTTTGCTTTGGCAGCCGCATCGATGCTGGCGTCGACACCGGCCCACGCGCAGATGCAGACCATTGATCCCGACAGCGCCATCGACGGCGATCTGGCCCAATCGCAGACCGGCAATGACGGACAACTGCCGCCGGTGTCGGGTGATCCCTATGCCCAGTACCCCGCCCCGGCAGAGCCCACCTATCCCGTCGATCCGGCCGATCCCTACATGGAGCCGATGGCCCCCGCACCAAACACGCCCGCCCCGGCCCAGCCGGTTGAGCAAGGCACGACCGTGCAGACGGCGAACAGCCACGAAACCTATCAGGAAGACGACCTGATCGGCGCGGCAGAGGGCGTGTTCGGCAAGGGTGCCGAAGGGCTGGCCGACGTCATTCAGGACATTTTGAAAAAGCAGGGTCAGCCCAACGCCTATATCGTCGGGCGCGAGGCGGGCGGCGCCTTCGCCATCGGCGTGCGCTATGGCTCTGGCACGATGCACCACAAGGTAGAGGGCGAGCAGCCCGTGTACTGGACCGGCCCCTCAATCGGGTTCGACGCAGGCGCGAATGCCGGGTCGACTTTCGTGCTGGTCTACAACCTGTGGGACAGCGAGGAACTGTTCGAACGCTTCCCTTCGGGCGAAGGCCAGGCCTATCTCGTCGGCGGGTTCAACGTCAGCTATATGCGCAAGGGCGATGTCGTGCTGATCCCGGTGCGCGTCGGTGCGGGTCTGCGGCTGGGCGTCAACGCGGGCTACATGAAGTTTTCCAAAAAGCAGCGCTGGCTGCCGTTCTGATCGCAACACCTTTCCCGCAAACCTGATCGATTCGCGCGAAGGGCTTGCCCCGGCGCGCGCCAGTCGGCATGGAGCCGCCGGTTGTGACTCCCGCGACCGGTCTATCCCAATTCAGGACGCTGCCATGCTTGCCGATCTTCCCGCCCAGCCCGCCGATGCGCTTCTTGCGCTGATCAAGCTCTACGCCGCGGACGAACGCGCGGACAAGATCGACCTTGGCGTCGGCGTCTACCGCACCGGACAGGGCGAGACCCCGGTCTTCGGCGCGATCAAGGGTGCGGAAAAGAAGCTGTACGAAACGCAGGATTCGAAGGCCTACCTCGGCCCCGAAGGCGACATGGGTTTTGTCGAGGCGCTGAAGCCGCACATCTTCGGCACCGGCTTTGCCGCGATCGACCGGATCGACGGTATGCAGACCCCGGGCGGCACCGGGGCCGTGCGGCTTGCCGTCGGCCTAGCGAAGAAGGCGGGCATTACCCGCGTCATCATGGGCACGCCCAGCTGGCCTAACCACGCGCAAATCCTGAAGGACCTCGACCTTGAAGTCGTAACGTTCAACCACGCCAAGGACGGCGCGGTGGACATGAATGCGGTAAAGGCCGCGATCGCCGATGCGGGCGCGACCGATGCGATCCTGCTGCACGGTTGCTGCCACAACCCGACCGGCATCGATTATTCGAACGACGACTGGGACGCGATTGCCGCGCTGCTCGCCGACAAGGGCCTGCTGCCGATTCTCGACCTTGCCTATCAGGGCCTGGGCGACGGGATGGAAGCCGACGCCTATGGCGTGCGCAAGGTGATGGCCACGGTTCCAGAGGCGCTGCTGGCCTATTCGTGCGACAAGAACTTCGGCCTCTATCGCGACCGTGTCGGCGCGGTCTACGTCATGGCGGACAAGGACCAGCTGCCTGCTATCATGTCGAACGGTGCGGCACTGGCCCGCGCCAACTGGTCGATGCCGCCCGATCACGGCGCAGCGGCGGTTCGCCTCATCCTAGAGGACGAAGCGCTGACCGCGCAGTGGCTGGACGAGCTGGACCAGATGCGCACCCGCATGCGTCAGGTTCGCGACAAGCTGGCCGCGGCCGGCACGGCGGGCGGCGTGGACATGGTGCCCTATGGGACGCAGAACGGGCTGTTTGCGATGCTGCCGCTTTCGTCGGAGCAAATCCTGGCGCTCCGCAACGATCATGCGATCTATATGGCGGGTTCGGGCCGCATCAACGTGGCTGGCCTGACGATGGGCAATATCGACAAGTTCATCGACGCGGTAGCGGCAGTCAGCGCCTGATCGAGCGATGGACCGGCAGCCCACATTGACGGGCTCGCTGGTCCGTCTGCGCCCTTTGGTCGAGGCGGATCGCGACGCATTGTTCGCGGTCGCGTCCGACCCGCTGATTTGGGAACAGCACCCGGCGCATGACCGGTGGAAGCCGGATGTCTTCGCCGAATTTTTCGACGATGCGCTGGCCAAGGGCGGGGCGCTGGCGGTGGAAGATACGCGCGACGGCACGCTGATCGGATCGTCGCGGCTCCAGAATTATGACCCTGCCGATGGTGGTTCGGTAGAGATCGGCTGGACTTTCTTGGCCCGCGAACATTGGCGCACCGGCGTGAACCGCGAGATGAAGCGGATGATGCTGGACCATGCCTTCGTGCACGTCGCGAAAGTCGTCTTTACGGTTGGTGAGCAAAACCATCGTTCCCGTGCCGCGATGGCGGGAATGGGTGCGCAACCGACCGGTCTGGTGGAAGAGCACGACACGCCGACCGGCCGTGTCCGTCTGATCCAATATGCGCTGAGCCGGCCCGCCTAAAAGGCGCGAACGTCCTGCATCCGCTTCAGGTAGCGGGCGAGGACGTCTATCTCTAGATTAACGCCGTCGCCTTCCTTCAGCGCGCCCAAGGTCGTCACTTCGGCGGTATGCGGAATGATGTTAAGCGAGAAGCGCGCCGATCCGTCGGGCAAATCCTCTACCGCGTTCACCGTCAGCGATACGCCTTCGACCGTGATCGATCCCTTGCCCGCGATATAGGGTGCGATGGCATTGGGCGCGTCGATCTCAAGATGCATCGAGCCCCCGCGTTCTTCCCTCATCGCCACCCGTCCCACGGCATCGACATGGCCGGTAACGATATGCCCGCCCAGTTCGTCGCCCAGTTTCAGCGCAGGTTCGAGATTCAGGCGCGCGCCATCCTGCCATTGCAGCGGGGCGGTCTTGCTGATCGTTTCGTCGCTGACGTCGACCGCGAACCACGCGTCGCCCGCCGATCCGCCGCGTTCCACCACCGTCAGGCAGACGCCCGAACAGGCGATCGATGCGCCGATGGCGATCCTGGCCGGATCGAACGGGCAGGCGATGACAAGGCGGGTGTCGCCGGTACGGCTGACAGAGGTGACGGTGCCGATGGCGGTTACGATTCCGGTGAACATGCTTCGCCCTCTATCGGGTCCGCGCGTAGACTTCCAGCGTATCGGCACCCAGCATGCGACGGTCGGCAAATTTCCAGCGACCATGCGCCCCGGCCAGCGCACCCAGCCCTATGTCGGCAATCCCCGGCCTGCCGCCCCCGATGACGATAGGCGCGCAATAGACCAGCAGCCGGTCGACATGATCGGCGGCAAGGAACGCCGCTGCGGTCTGCGCGCCGCCCTCGACAAAGAGGTATTGCGCCGAGGCAAGCGGCGACAGATCGGCGGGGTCGGACAGTCTGTGCCAGCCATCGGGCGCAGGACTGCGGCTGAGCACCCAGCGCTCCGGGCTGCGCGTACCTAATCCGGGCAAGCGCACGTCGAGGCGGGGCCGGTCGGTGCGCAAGGTTCCACCCCCGACAAGGATCGCATCATGTCGCGCGCGTTCGAGGTGGGTATGCGCACGCGCCTCGGCTCCGGTGATCCACTGGCTCTCTCCGCTGGCCGTGGCAATGCAGCCGTCGATGGACAGCGCCAGTTTCAGCGTCACGAACGGCCGACCCGATTCGGCACGCATAAGGTATCCGGCCAGCGAAGCGCGCGATGCCGCGCACTCTGCCTCCACCACCGCGATCCCGGCTTCGCGCAGCATCGCGACGCCATCGCCAGCCGTGCGCGGATCCGGATCGCCGCAACCGACCACCACGCGCGCCACGCCAGCCTCTCGCAGTAGTCTCGCACAACACGGCCCGCGCTCGCTTTGATGCGCGCAGGGTTCCAGCGTTACATAGGCCGACGCACCGCGCGCAGCCGCACCCGCCGCTGCCAGTGCCATCGCCTCTGCATGGGGCCGCCCGCCCGGCTGGGTCCAGCCGCGCCCGACGACGCGTCCGTCTTTGACCAATACGCAGCCAACGGCGGGATTGGGGCGAGACAGCGGCCTGCCCCGCTCTGCAAGGAGGGCGGCGGCGTTCAGCCAGCGGCGGTCGCTATCGGTCAGATTGCCTTGCAACGCTGTTCCCGGCCTCGATCTCTTCCAGCGCACGTTGACGCGCTGCCTCTTCGGCTGCGGCCTGTGCGGCGCGTTCCGCTTCGCCCTCGGCCTTCGCGGCCTCTACGTCCATGCCCGATGCACGCCCGATCGCTTCGTAGACTTCGCGAACCTTCGCCTCACGCTCGGCGCGTTCAGCCCTTAACGCGTCCTGCTTTTCCTGGTTGGCGATGTTCGATGCCATGATCTCTTCATCGGTCCGGCCCGGTTCGAACGTGGTGATCCAGTCTATCTGCGGGCGCGGCGGCGGACCAACCTCTTCCTGTCCCCACATCAGGATGAAGATGGAACAAGTGAGCGCCGCGGATACCGCCATGATGCGTAGCCGATGCGGGTTTTCCTCCCGCCACACGCTATAGAAATCGCGCGCGGCGGCAAAGACGTTGAATAGCGAGAAAAAGCGCGAGAAGGCGGATCGGGATTGCATCGTTGCGGCTTTCATAGGGATTCGCCCCGGCTTTAGCCAGATGTGCCTGTCGCTCAGCCGAACGCGTTTAGTCGAATTGGGCGTATAGCGTGGGCCCGTGGCGCTTCAGCCATCGCTCTGCCGCAGCGAGGTCGGGATCGGCGATGCGGGCCAGCAAGGCATAAAATCGCGGCGAGTGATCGAAATGGACAAGGTGCGCGACTTCGTGCGCCACGACGGAGCGGCGGACATGGTCGGGCGCCATGATCAGCCGCCAGTTGATCCGCACCGTCCCCCCGTTTGAACAACTGCCCCACCGGCGGCGGGCGCGGCTGGACTTTATCTCGGGCACGGGCCGGTCGGCGCGGGCGCAGAATTCGGACAGGTCGGCGGCGGCGAAGGCCAGCAATTCGCCTTCCAGCCAGCGAGCGATGCGGCGGGCCACGGCATCCTGTGGGCCGCCGATACGCAGATCATCCCCGACCAGCGCCGGGGTGCGGGGCAGGCGGCTTTCCCAGACGATGCGCAAGGTGCGCCCGCGATAGGGTACGGTGCTGCCGGGGACGATGTCCTGCGCCTTGGGTACGGCGGAGCGGCGGCTGGCCAGCCATTCGCTGCGCGACCGGGCAAAGTCCGCGCCTTCCGAAAACGGGGCCCATCGCGGGATCGAGACACGCGCTTCGTTGCCATCGGCGCTAAGCCGCAAGGTCAGGCGACGCGCGGTTGGATGGCGGCGGACGATTAGCGGCAGGGCGGTTCCGTCCGGCATCGCCAGCGTGCCACGCCACTCAGTCGGCGGCGCCGCCTTGCGCTTCAGGAAGCTTTCCAGCCCGCGCCGCGCCCGGCTGGTCATTCGTCTTCCTCTTCGGGAGCCGGGACAAGCTGAAATCCCTCGATCATGACGTGCTCTTCGATCGGGCCAGCCTCGTCCTCGGATATGACGCGCCCCGCCACCGATATGCCCGCATCGATCACCGCATTCCGGTCACCGCTGATCAGATAATGCCATGAGGGCAGCGGTTCGCCCGCCGCGCGCAGCCGATAGGCGCAAGTCTGGGGCAACCATGCCAGTGTCCCTGCCGTTTCCCGCGTCAGTTGCAGGCAATCGGGCACTTTCGCCTTGCGGTTCGGGTAGTCGGTACACCGCGCCGTCTCGCAATCCAGCAGCGTGCAGGCGACGTTGGTTTCGTAGATCGCGCCGGTATCGGCATCTTCCAGCTTGTGCAGGCAACACTGCCCGCACCCGTCGCACAGCGCCTCCCACTCGGCATCGTTCAGCGTGTCGAGCGGGCGTTCCCAAAAAGGAGTGGCCCGGAAGGGGGGCGTTATTTCACCCATTTCGCCAGGTCTTGCGCCACCGCCTTGCCACCCTTGTCAGTGGGCAGAAGGGCGACCGGATTGCCTTGCGGATCGAACAGCACGGTCTGGTTGGTATGGTTGACGAGATAGCCGCCGTTTTCGGTCGGCTCGCCCTTTTCGAACCAGACGACGAACTTCTTGGCCGTGGCGGCAATATCATCGACGCTACCGGTCAGCCCGATCATGCGCGGGTGGAAGGAATCGGTGAACTCGGCCAGCACTTCGGGTGTGTCGCGTTCGGGATCGACGGTGATGAAGATCGGGGTGACGTTCTTGCCCTGCTCGGGACTGTCTTTCTCGAACTGGCGCAGGCCTTGTCCGATGGCGACGGCGTCGACCGGGCAGACATCGGGGCAGAAGGTGTAGCCGAAGTAGACGATCCGCCACTGTCCGGCGAATTCTTTCCATTCGACGGTCTTGCCGTCTTCGCCGGTCAGCGCGAAATCGCCGCCGATCAGCGCCCCGGCCAGCGGCGGTTCGGCGCTGGCATCGGCCTGCTTCGGCGCGTCGCAGGCGGCCAGCAGCAGGGGGGTAAGCAAAAGGGCGAAAAGACGCATGAAGCGGTTTGTTTCTTGGGGCATGGCGGGGCGGTTCATGTCCTGCTAAGAGGCTGGACGCAAGGGGAAGGACATCGCAATTTTCATGATCGGTCGCGCATTCGCGATCGGACGAGCGACGGGCGGACGAGCGACGGGCAAGATGGGTCTTATGAACACGGGTTTCACGTTTCGCGGCGGTTTGCGGGCCGCGGTTCTTTTTGCAGCGGCGGCGGGCCTTGCCACTTCGGTACCGGCGGCGGCGCAGTTTTCCGACGGGTACAAGTTTCTTGAAGCCGTGAAAAAGCGCGAGGGGGACGAGGTTACCAAGGCCCTGTCCGAACCCGGATCGACGATCATCAACACGCGCAATATCTCCACCGGGGAATCGGCGCTGCACATCGTGGTCGAACGCCGCGATCTCGTCTGGGTGAAGTTCCTGCTGCAAAAGGGCGCCAATCCCAATATCCGCGACAATAAGGGCGTGACCCCGCTCGAACTCGCCGCATCGCTTCGCTTTATCGAAGCGATCGAGGCGCTGGCAGAGGCCGGGGCCGATGTCGATGAGACGAATTCCACCGGCGAAACCGCCCTGATGCTGGCAACGCATATCCGCGATGGCGAGATGGCGAAGGTCCTGCTGGAACACGGTGCCAACCCCGACAAGACCGACAATTCGGGCCGCACCGCGCGTGAATATGCAGAGCTGGACGGGCGCACCAGCCCGGTCCTGGCGCTGATCCAGTCGTCGGATACGGAGAAGGACGCGGGAACCTACGGTCCCGCGATCCGCTGATCATATTATGCCCGCACCTGCCAACGCTTCGCCCGATCTTGCCGACCTGACGCTGGAGGAACTGGCTCAGGCGCTGGCCCCTGCCGTTGCGGATGCCGCGATTTTCGACGGGTGGAGCGAGAAGGCGGTTGCCGCTGCGGCAGAGCTGGAAGGCATCGATCCCGATGTCGCGCGGCTGGCCTATCCCGGCGGGGCGATGGACATGATCGCCGCGTGGATCGCCGAAACCGACCGCGCAATGGCAGAGGCGCTGCCCGCAGACATGCTGCAACAGATGGGCTTCGGCGGGCGGATCAAGGCGCTGTTGATCTTCCGCCTCGAACACGTTGCCGACCGGCGCGAAGCTTTGCGCCGGGCGCTTGCCGTGATGGCCAAACCGCAGAACGTGGTGCGCGCGGCAAAGCTGGGCTGGTCGTCTGCCGACCTGATGTGGCGCATGGCGGGCGACACTGCAGCCGATTTCAACCACTATTCGAAACGCGCTATCCTTGCCTCGATCTATGCCGCGACATTGGCCGTGTTCGTGGATGACGAGAGCGAGAATCAGGCGGACACTTACGCTTTTCTCGACCGGCGGCTGGAAGATGTGGCGCGGTTCGGCAAGGCCAAGGCGCGGCTGACCGGGGCGGATCGCGAACGGTTCAGCCCGGCGCGGTTGCTGGGACGCTTGCGCTATCCGGTCCGCTGATCGCAGGCAGCGATCGGTTTGATCTCGATCAAATAATGAGAATGAGTTGCAAAGTCTCTGACTTTGTGTGATCCGGCGCGTCAGCATGGCTGACCACTCCGAAAATTTGGCCGATTGGCCGCTGGGACAGGCCGCTCGCGTGCTTGCGGTGGACTGGGATTCTCTCGAATCGGGCGAGGCGCGCCGCCTCCACGCGCTTGGCATAGACTGCGGCGCGGTCCTGCGTCCGGCGCACCGCGGCATCTTTGCCGGACGCGATCCGATCGCGGTCGAGGTCGGTCGGATGACCGTGGCCCTTCGCCGGGCGCACGCCGTCGCCATCACGGTCGAAGCCGCGCCCGATGAAGACGTGCACCCGGCCTATGTCTCGGCAGGGGTTGGCGCGAAATGAGCCGCAATCCCCGTACGATTGCGCTGGTCGGCAACCCCAATGCGGGCAAGAGCGCGCTGTTCAATGCGCTGACCGGAGCGCGGCAGAAGATCGCGAACTATCCCGGCGTGACGGTAGAGCGCAAAGCGGGCCGCATGGCGCTGGCCAGCGGCGAACCTGCCGAACTGCTCGACCTGCCCGGTTCCTATTCGCTCGACCCGACCAGCCCGGACGAGGCGGTGACCCGCGACGTCGTGATGGGCAAGCAGGAAGGCCAGCGCCGCCCCGATGCCCTGATCGTCGTGGTCGATGCCAACAACCTCGAACAGCACCTCGTCTTCGCGCAAGAGGTAATCGGGCTGGGTCTGCCGACCGTGGTCGCGCTCAACATGGTGGACCTTGCCGCGCGCGACGGGCTGGTGCTGGATGCCGAAGCCTTGCAGGAATCGCTGGGCGTCCCGGTGGTGGAAACCGTTGCCGTGCGCCGGCGCGGCTTGGAAACGCTGACCGGCGCATTGGGCAAGGCCTGCAACGAATGGCCCGAAGACCCGCCGCTGCCCGCGCATATCGACATGGTGGAACGCCGCGTCAGCGCGCGCGCGATGGCCAAGGGCGCCATCGTTTCCGAAACGCGCCAGCGCAGGCTGCATCGCGGGCTGGACAAGGTGCTGTTGCATCCTTGGCTGGGGCCGGTGATCCTGTTCGCATTGTTGTTCGTGGTTTTTCAGGCGGTATTCGCATGGGCCACGCCCTTCGCCGATGCGCTGGACGGAGCGGTAGGTGCTTTGTCCGAAGCCGTGACTGCGACGATGGCGCCCGGCCTGATTCGCGATGCGATTACAGAAGGCGTGCTGGCTGGCGTCGGCTCGGTGGTCGTTTTCCTGCCGCAGATCGTGATCCTGTTCTTCTTCATTCTGGTGATGGAGGCGACCGGATACATGGCGCGCGCTGCGTTCCTGATGGACCGGATGATGGCCTATGTCGGGTTGTCGGGGCGCAGTTTCATCCCGCTGCTGTCCAGCTTTGCCTGCGCCATTCCCGGCATCATGGCGACCCGCAGCATCTCCGATCCGAAGGACCGGCTGACCACGATCCTGATCGCGCCGATGATGACGTGCTCGGCGCGGCTGCCGGTCTATGCTGTGATCATCGCGGCGTTCATTCCGGCGACCAGTGTTGGTCCGGGGGTGGGCCTGCAAGGGCTGGTGCTGTTCGCGCTCTATATCGCGGGAATCGTCGGGGCGATGGTCGTCGCGCTGGTCCTGCGGCGCAGTGTGGCCAAGGGGCAGGCGTCGGGTTTCATCATGGAGCTGCCGCGCTATCAGATGCCCCGCGTGAAGGACATCGCCATTGGCCTGTGGCAGCGCGCCTATATCTTCCTGCGCCGCGCTGGCACGATCATTTTTACCGTGACGGTGGTGCTGTGGTTGCTGCTCTCTTTCCCACAGGCGCAGCCGGGTGAGAATCAGGTCGATGCCTCGTTCGCGGGCAAGATCGCCAATGGACTGGCCGTGGTGGTCGAACCGATCGGCTTCAACCGCGACATGGCGCTGGCGCTGATCCCGGCGATGGCCGCGCGCGAGGTGGCGGTCTCGTCGCTGGCGACCACATATGCGGTCGCGGCGGATGACGAGGAAGAGGCGGCAGAGGCGCTCGGCGCGCAACTGGCACGCGACTGGTCGCTGCCGATGGCATTGTCGTTCCTGGCGTGGTTCGTGTTCGCGCCGCAGTGCCTGTCGACGATCGCGGTTGCAAAGCGTGAGACCAATGGGTGGAAGTGGCCCGCGTTCATGCTCGCCTACCTGTTCGCCCTAGCCTATCTGGCGGCCGGAGCGACGTTCTGGATTGCCACGGCGGCGGGGCTTTGACCGCTCCCATCGAACCCCTGCGCGGTCCATCCTGTCGATAAGGTAGCGAAACGGCATCGCGCCCGGTTGGCGGGGCGCGATGGCACGCCCTATATCCTCTGCCCAGAATCACTTTTTCGCGTGGGGCTCTGGTCCCGCGCTCACCCCAATTCACGGCGGAGAGAACATGGCGGGCAGCGTCAACAAGGTCATCCTAATCGGCAACCTCGGCGCCGACCCCGAGATCAAGAGCTTTCAGAACGGTGGCCGCATCGCCAACCTGCGCCTTGCGACGTCGGAAACGTGGAAGGACCGCCAGACGGGAGAACGCAAGGAACGCACCGAATGGCATTCGGTCGTCATCAATTCCGAGGGCCTTGTCGGCGTTGTCGAGCGGTTCCTGCGCAAAGGGTCCAAGATTTACATCGAGGGCCAGCTGCGCACCCGCAAGTGGCAGGACCAGAACGGCAACGACCGCTACACGACAGAGGTTTCCGTTGGCGGCATGGGCGGTGTGCTGACCATGCTCGACGGTGCGCCCTCAGGCGGCGGCAACCGTGGCGGTGGCGGCGGTGATTGGGGCGGCGGCTCGTCGGGCGGCAGCTCTGGCGGATGGAATCAAGGTGGCAGCGGTTCGGGCGGATCGTCCGGTGGCGGCTGGAACCAGGGCGGAGGCGGCTCTGGTGGCAGCAGCGGCGGTATATCGGGCGGCGGCTACGACGATCTGGACGACGATATTCCGTTTTGATCGGGGCTAGTTGCCCAAATCTTTCAGCGCTGCGAACGGGTTTTCCTTCTCCGGCTCTTCCAGCCCGATGTCCTTGCGCACCTGATCGGCGTTTGGGCCGGTGGCATAGGGATCGATCGCCACCGCAAGGCTCTGAGCAACGGCTTCGCCAAGGTCGAAACGGTCGCCGGTATAAGTGATCTCGTCGCAGTCATCGGCGTCGAGCTCGATTTCCTCGTCGAACGACGCCTCTTCCGCCTCGCTTTCGGGCACGAAGCGCATGGTCAGCGCTTCGTCGATGCTGACCGGCAGGTCCTCGCCCGAAATCGCGCAGCTCTGCACGATCTTCGCGTGCAACCGTCCTTCTGCGGAAACGACCGCGTCCTTGCGGTGCAGCACCACGGTGGCTTCCAACGATTCGACGCTGACCAGATCGAACCGCTCGGCCAGCCGGTCGCGCTCTGCCGCATCGGCGGTCACTTCGACCTCGCGCCCCTCACACTGACGCACCGCGATCCAGCGGCTCAGTTCGGAGAGTTCGTGGGTCACCGATCGATCTTTCCGGCCAGCATGTCAGCCAGCGGTGCCTTGTCGATATCGGCGGCCAGCGCGCGCAGGCCCTGAGCCAGCGGCAGCGCGCTTTCGCCGGGATGATCGCGCGTCATGTTGCGCTCCGCCGCGGCGGCCAGCGTGGCATCGTCGGTCGCCAGCCCTTCCTTGTACACGCCGATCCGGCCGCCCAGCGCCGATACCAGCTTGCCCATCGACTTGCCGACCACCAGATCGCCTACGCCCGCTTCGCGCAACTGCCCGTCCATGTCGTCGATGAACAGTTCCGTCAGGCGGGCGGCGGCATCTGCATCGCCTTCGCGGTCCAGCCGGATCAGCACCAGCGCGGTCACCGCCGTCACCATGTCGAAGCGGCCCTCTACGCTGTCGGCCACGCCGCGGTCCGCGTACCAGTGCGGTTCGCGCGCAATCTCGACAATGCGGTGCCATAGCGCCGAAAGATCGCCTTCGCGCGAACCCCACAGTCGTTCCAGCAGTCGCAGCATCGTATCCTTCCACCTTCGCGCACGCAGACGCGATATTCATCCATTATTAAACCGGCGTACTACAATCGCCTTGGGCCACTTGCCGCGAATGCACAGCCCATGGCGGCGGTGCGGCTTGTGCGCGAAGGCGACTGGCCCTAAGGCTTGCCGCAGCAATATAGGCGCAAGCCACGACTGGCGAAAGGCACGACGGCGATAATGGCGAAGTTCGAGGGAATGACGGGTTCGACCGTGATCAAGCTGGCGGTCGCGGCTGCAGTCCTGCCGACCATGCTGGCCGGGTGTACGTCGATTACCGACCGTCGCGGCTATGTCCGCGATACGGCGCTGACGGGCGCGGTTACCCCCGGGATCGACAATCGCCAGTCGGTCGAAGGCACTTTGGGTCAGCCCAGCTTTGCCAGCCAGTTCGGCGATCCGGTCTATTACTACGTGTCCAGCACGACCGAACAGCGCATCTTCGGCCAGCCGGAGATCGAGGATCACGACGTGATGAAGATTGCGTTCGATTCCGCCGGTAACGTCACGTCGGTCACCCATGCCGGGATGGACGACGTGCGCGATATCAACCCGGATGGCGACAAGACGCCGACGCTGGGCCGCCATCGCGGCTTCCTCGAAGACCTGTTCGGCAATATCGGCGCGGTCGGCGCGGCGGGTGCCGGGGGCGGTCCGGGCGGCGGCCCGAACGGTAGCTAAGCGGCAGCTGGGCCGGACCGATTTTCGCGTAATATTGAACCGCCGGGCCGCGATCCCATATCGCGGCTCATGGACGCACATTCTCAGGCCCACGGCCTTACAACGTGGCACGGCACCACCATCATCGGAGTAAAGCGCGGCGGAAAGACCGTCGTTGCCGGTGACGGTCAGGTTTCCATGGGCAACACCGTGATGAAGCCCAACGCCCGCAAGGTACGCCGCCTTGGCGAAGGCGGCCCCGAAAAAGGCAAGGTCATCGCCGGCTTCGCTGGTGCGACCGCCGATGCCTTTACCCTCTTCGACCGGCTTGAACGCAAGCTGGAGCAATATCGCGGCCAGCTCATGCGCGCTGCGGTGGAGCTGGCCAAGGATTGGCGCACCGATAAATACCTGCGCAATCTCGAAGCGCTGATGATCGTGGCGGACGCCGATGTCCTGTTGGTGATCACCGGCAATGGCGACGTGCTGGAACCCGAAGGCGGCATCACGGCGATCGGATCGGGCGGGAACTATGCCCTGTCCGCCGCGCGCGCGCTGGTCGATTACGAAGAAGACCCGGAGGTGATCGCGCGCAAGGCGATGAAAGTTGCCGCCGAGATCTGCGTTTTCACCAACGACAACGTGACGCTCGAAGCCATCGAATCCTGAGCCTGAAAGACCCCATGAAAAACCTGACCCCCAAGGCCATCGTGGCCGCCCTTGACGAACATATCGTCGGCCAGAACGACGCCAAGCGCGCCGTTGCCGTTGCCCTGCGCAATCGCTGGCGTCGCCAGCGGCTGAAGGACGAATTGCGCGACGAAGTGACGCCCAAGAACATCCTGATGATTGGCCCCACCGGCTGCGGCAAGACCGAGATCAGCCGCCGTCTGGCCAAGCTGGCCGATGCGCCGTTCGTAAAGGTAGAGGCGACCAAGTTCACCGAGGTCGGCTATGTCGGCCGCGATGTTGAACAGATCGCGCGCGATCTGGCCGAGGAAGCCATCCGCCTTGAAAAAGACCGCCGCCGCGAGGCCGTGCGCGAGGCCGCCAGTGCTGCCGCGATGAAACGCCTGCTCGATGCGCTGGTCGGCGATTCGGCCAGCGAGGCGACGCGCGAATCGTTCCGCCAGCGCGTGGTCGACAACCACCTCAACGACAAGGAGATCGAGATCGAGGTGGAGGACCAGCCGAACATGAACATGGAGCTGCCCGGCATGGGCGGCAACGTAGGCATGATCAACCTGTCCGACATGATGGGCAAGGCGTTCGGCGGGCAAAAGATGAAGCGCCGCAAGCTGACCGTCGCGCAGGCGTGGGACAAGCTGGTCGACGAGGAATCCGAAAAGCGGATGGACCAGGACGACGTCGCCCGCGTCGCTTTGCAGAACGCGGAAACCAACGGCATCGTGTTTTTGGATGAGATCGACAAGATCGCCGTTTCCGACGTGCGCGGCGGATCGGTCAGCCGCGAAGGCGTGCAGCGCGATCTGCTGCCTCTGATCGAGGGCACGACGGTCGCCACCAAGTACGGCCCGATGAAGACCGACCACATCCTGTTCATCGCATCGGGGGCGTTCCATGTTTCGAAACCCAGCGACATGCTGCCAGAGCTACAGGGCCGGTTGCCGATCCGCGTCGAACTGCGCGCGCTGACCGAAGAGGATTTCATCCGCATCCTGAGCGAAACGCGGGCCAACCTTGTCGAGCAGTACAAGGCGCTGATCGCGACCGAGGAGGTAACGCTGGATTTCCAGCCCGAAGCGATCCAGGAAATCGCCGCCACCGCCGCGCAAGTGAACGAGAGCGTCGAAAACATCGGCGCCCGCCGGCTTCAGACGGTGATGGAAAAGCTGCTGGAAGAAGTCAGCTTTGACGCCGAAGATCGCACCGGTACGACGGTGACGATCGATCGCGCCTATGTCCGCGACAAGCTGGGCGAACTGGCCGGGGATGCGGACTTGTCGAAGTATATTCTTTGACGCCTGATCGCTCTTCCCTCTGAAACTGGAACTCTCACTATGACCGATCCGATCGAACCCGGACCATCCTTCGCCGAGAATCTAGGGCATCTGCCGTCCGTCGACGGGGTTCAGCGCATCGATCTCTTCGATGGCAACGGCTCAAACGTGGCCAGCATCGAAAACCAGCCGGGCAAGGCGGGATCGCTGGCGGTCTATCACTACCTGATGCAGCTTTTTGGTACTTTGGACGCCCGCGCGGCAGAGCACGGCATCGCGGTTTTCGCAGAACATACGCCCGACGCCCGCAATCGCCCGGGCGTACACCCCAATATCGATCGCCTTTTCGAAATCGCAGAAGGCGGCGCGCCGCTGGCAATCGAAGTGATCGCGAAAGACGCCTGACCCTGCTGGTTTAATGCGGCGCTAGCCCGATCTCCACGCCGGTCTTGTCGGTCAGCGCATAGCGGTCGACCAGATCGGCGCTTGCCGTGTTCAGCCCGATGACCTGCACGCTGCGCCCGTTGCGGCGCATGCGGTCCACCACCTTGTCCAGCGCACCGACGGCGGAAATGTCCCAGAAATGCGCGCGGGTCACGTCGATCACCACGTGGCCCGCCGGATCGGGCTGGCCGCTTTCGGGGCCTAGCGCGCGTTGGAACCGGTCCACGCTGGCGAAGAAGATTTGCCCTTCGACGCGGTAGATCGCCTTGTCGGCTTCGCGCACCCGTTCGACCGAGAACATGCGCTGCACCTTGGCCGCGAAGAAGATGCCGGAGAGCAGCACGCCCGACAGTACGCCGATGGACAGGTCGTGCGTGGCCACCACCATCACCACTGTCGTCAACATCACCACCGACGACGGCCACGGATGATGGCGCAGGTTGGGGATCGAATTCCAACTGAACGTGCCGATCGAGACCATGATCATCACCGCGACCAGCGCGGGCATCGGAATCTGTCCCACCCACGGGCCCAGCGCAGCCAGCAGGATCAGCAGCGTGACGCCCGCCGTCAGCGTCGAAAGCCGCGTGCGCCCGCCGCTTGTCACGTTGATCACCGACTGCCCGATCATCGCGCAGCCGCCCATGCCGCCGACCAGCGATGCCGCGATATTGGCCACGCCCTGACCGCCGCACTCGCGCCGCTTGTTCGAATCGGTGTGCGTCATGTCGTCCACGATCTGCGCGGTCAGCAGCGATTCGAGCAGGCCGACCGCGGCCATCGCCCCGGCATAGGGCGCGATGATCCGCAGCGTCTCCCACGTCAGCGGCACGTTGGGCAGGACAAGGCTGGGCAATCCTTCCGGCAATTGCCCCATGTCGCCCACGGTGTTGACCGGCAGGCCGAATGGAATTGCGATCGCCGACAGCACGATGATCGCCACCAGCGGCGAAGGCACGGCCTTCGTTACCAATGGCAGCAGGTAGATCATCGCCAGCCCGCCCGCGACCATCGCATATGTCTGCCACGACACATCGGTCAGCTGCGGCAACTGCGCCATGAAGATCAGGATCGCCAGCGCGTTGACGAAGCCGGTGATGACCGAGCGCGACACGAACTGCATCAACAGGTCGAGCCGCAGCAGCCCCGCGATAATCTGGAACACGCCCATCAGGATCGTCGCGGCGAACAGGTATTCGACACCGTGATCACGCACCAGCGGCCCGACCAACACCGCCACCGCCGCCGTCGCCGCGCTGATCATGCCGGGACGCCCCCCCGTAAACGAAATCACGATGGCGATCGCGACCGACGCATAGAGCCCGACGCGCGGATCGACGCCCGCGATGATCGAGAATCCGATCGCCTCGGGGATGAGGGCCAGTGCGACGACGATCCCGGCAAGGATGTCGGCACGGGGGTTTGCGAACCAGTCGCGCTTCAACGCTCCGGGTTGGGTCATGATCTTGCTTTCCGCTGTCCGGGCGCCGCGAAACGGGGGCCGCGCCGATTTATTGCGAGCGCGAACTGCCCCGCAATCCGCCGATTTGCAACCCTTGCGCACGAATCGCTTGTGCCGCGGAAGGGGTCTGGCAGTCTGTCGTGGCATGTATCTGGGGGATGTTCGATGCACGAAGGCGGCTGTCATTGCAGAGCGATCCGCTATTCCATCGCGGGCGAGATGGCGCACCACGCGCTGTGTCATTGTTCAGACTGCCGCCGATGCGCCGGGGCGACGCCAGTGGGATGGGTTGCTTTCAAGAGTGAAGGGCTGACCGTCACCTGCGGCTCACCCAAAGTCTATCGTTCTTCCGAAAACGTGGAGCGGCATTTCTGCGCCGATTGCGGCACTGGGCTGTTCTATTTCAACGAACCGATGCTGCCGGGGCTGGTCGATATCCAGTCCGCGACGCTGGACGATGCGGCGCACCTTGCTCCGCAGGCGCATATCATGATGGCCGAGGCCCTGCCGTGGCAAGAGACGGCGGGGGCGCTGCCGAAGTTTCAGAAGTTTCCCGGAATGGAGTGATGCGGATTATTCCGCCGCGTCGGACAGGTCTTCACGCTCGGCCTGCTGGCGCGTCCACATTTCGGCATATAGCCCGCCTTGCGCCAGAAGATCGGCATGGCTGCCGCTTTCGGCCAGGCGCCCCTGATCTAGCACGAGGATACGGTCGGCATCGGCCACCGTCGACAGGCGGTGCGCGATGGTCAGCGTCGTGCGGCTGCGAGCGACTGAACGCATCGTGGCAACAATGTCCTGCTCGGTCCGCGAATCGAGCGCGCTGGTGGCTTCGTCGAACAGGATGATCTCTGGGTTCTTGAGCAGGGTTCGCGCAATCGCGACGCGCTGCTTCTCCCCGCCAGAGAGTTTCAAGCCGCGTTCGCCCACCTCGGTCTCGTACCCTTCGGGCAGGCGTTCGATGAAATCGGCAATCGCCGCACCGCGTGCCGCCGCCTCGATCTCGCCCCGCGTCGCGCCTTCGCGGCCATAGGCAATGTTATAGCCGATGGTGTCGTTGAACAGCACCGAATCCTGCGGGACGATGCCGATATGGCTGCGCAGGCTTTCTTGCGTAACGCTCCGGATGTCCTTGCCGCCGATCAGGATGCGTCCGCCCTGCGGATCGTAGAAACGGAATAGCAGCCGTGCGAGAGTCGATTTTCCCGCGCCCGACGGACCAACGATAGCGACGCGTTCTCCGGCCTCGACCGCAAAGGACAGACCGTGCAGGATCTCGCGATTGTCCTCGTACCCGAAGCGCACTTTATCAAACACGACCGTTGCGCGGCGCAGGTCCAGGGCGTGGGCGTTCGGCGCGTCGGAGACTTCGACCGAGGTGTCCATCAACTTGAACATCTCGGCCATGTCGATCAGCCCTTGCCGAATCGTGCGATAGACCATGCCCAGCATATCGAGCGGGCGGAAAAGCTGCGTCAGATAGGTGTTCACCAGCACCAGGTCGCCAGTGGTCAACCGCCCCTGGCTCCACCCCCAGACTGTATAGGCCATGGCAAAGCCCATCAGCAGGTTCATGATGACCGCCTGCGCAATGTTGAGCAGGCCCAGCGAATTCTCGCTCTTCACCGCGGCATCGGCATAGGCGCGGGTCGC
Organism: Croceicoccus naphthovorans; assembly: GCF_001028705.1. NCBI lineage: Bacteria > Pseudomonadati > Pseudomonadota > Alphaproteobacteria > Sphingomonadales > Erythrobacteraceae > Croceicoccus > Croceicoccus naphthovorans. The sequence goes on from NZ_CP011770.1 coordinate 123,634, forward strand.
GCGGGCGTAACGATCCAGCTCGCGATGCTCTGCCCCGAAGTATTTCACAGTCTCGTAATTCAGCAATGAATCGACTGCGCGCGACAGGGCCTGTCCGTCCAGCGCATTCATCTCCATCCGCAGCTTCGTCCGCCATTCCGTGATCCAGCGGGTGGCCAGGACATAGGCGACCACGGTCACGGCGGTCGCCGTCACCAACGTCCAGCCGAAGTTGATATAGAAGATCACCGCCACCGCGATCAGCTCGATGATGGTGGGCGCGATGTTGAACAGCATGAAGTAGAGCATCGTGTCGATGCTCTTGGTCCCGCGCTCGATGGTCTTGGTAACCTCGCCGGTGCGGCGCGACAGGTGAAAGCGCAGGCTGAGTTGGTGCAGCCGCGCGAAGACGTCCTCGGCCAGATGCCGGGTCGCGTCCTGCCCCACCCGCTCGAACGCGATATTGCGCAGGTTGTTGAACAGCACGTTGCCGAACCGGCCCGCAGCATAGGCGATCACCAGCGCCATCGCGCCCATCGCGGCGGCGGTGCTGGGCGTCGTCATCGCGTCGACCGCCAGCTTGTAGGCAAAGGGCAGGGCCAGCGTTACGGCCTTGGCAAGCAGGACCATGATCATCGCGATCACGATCCGGCGGCGCAGGGCTGGGCGATCCTTCGGCCAAAGGTACGGAACGAATCGTTGCAGAACCCGCCAGTCGGCGTTGAGGTCGGCGTCTTTCAGGGAAGCGTGATCGGGTGGCATCGGCCCCTATCTAGGGGCTTGGCCCCGGTGCGCCAGTGCCCCTGTAATTTGCGAGGATGTCTCAGCCCTGCTCTTCGGGCAATTCGAACGCGATCTGGCGATGCCGGAAATCGACCGCGACGCGCCGAAACAGCTTCAGGTGATTCATGCCGAGCAAGAGCGCGGGACGCTCGGTCAGGCCCAGTTCTTCGAAAATAGCGGTGTCGGCGATGGCTATCGCGGTCTGCGCAAAGCCGACAGGTCCGATCGTCAGGTTCTTCACCGCGATCAGTGCCACCTGCTGCCGATTGCCCAGAACATCGGTCAGCTCGGTCGTCGCCAGAACCGGGGCCTTTGCATAGAACCGTCGCCGTAGCTCTCGATTGCCGATCGTGACGGTTGAGCCGGTGTCGATCACCACGTCGATATGGCGCCCGTCCAGCGTGGCGCGTTTCACGATCAGGCGATTGTTCCGCCGCTTTGCCGTAACCACGATTTCGTTGTCGTTACTCATCGCGCGCATGCGCGCGCGTGAGGCGCTGACCGTGATCCGGCGTTTCTCGAAATCGAGCACTAGGCGCTGATCCTTGAGAGATCCGATCCCGATGATTCCCGCCGCCCCGATATCGGCCTCCTCCATGACAGCG